>DATEEV010000231.1:0-8801 GCA_035281005.1 Microthrixaceae bacterium
ACGACTGACGCTGAAAACCCAGTGCTGGAGCCGGTTTCCCCGGATATCCACAGTCGTCGAGAGACGCCGGTGGACATTGTGGTGGAGCTGGAGGGAATCGAACCCTCGTCCGTCGAGCGGTTACTGAACGTGATACGACCATCCCCGCACTGCGGCCTCAACGGCTACCGCACCGGCGGGTCGGCGGAGCCCGGAGGCTCACCGCCGGGTCTTTCCCCGAGGTCAGCGGTCTTTCACGCCGTCAGCGGTCTCTCCCTGCCGTCCACCACCGCTTCTGTTGCCGGGCTGCGATGGTCAGGCCCCGTGCGCCGTTGCCGGTCACGATGACTCTCGATACCTGACTAGGTCAGGCAGCGACAGCGAACTGCTCGTTGGCGGTTCTTTGGTTGCCCCGTTTAACGAGTCTGAGCAACTCGGGTCGCACGTGGCAGCTTCCGAGTCCCAACGTCGAAACCAGTCAGCCCCTTGTGTGCGTCGCCCATGGTAGCTGGGGTCGACGACAGTCAGGCCGGCCGACCCCTCGCCACGAGCTCGCCGTGCAGCACCACGAACAGGGCGTCGTCGTTCGTGGCCCAGTCCCGCCAGCCCCGGGCCACCTCGGCCAGCTCGTCGGCCGTGGCGATGCCGTACTCGACGGCCTGCTCCGCGAACGCCGAGCTCGTCGTCCGCTCGGCCCACAACTCCGACCACCACGTTCGCTCGTCGGGCGTCGCGAACGTCCACGTCGACGTCGAGTACCGGATCTCCTCGAGCCCGGCCGCCTGCGCCCACGACACCAACCGTCGCCCCGCATCCGCGTTCGCGCCGTTGTGCCGGGTGACCCGGAGGTAGACGTCGAGCCAGCGGTCGAGGTGCTCGCTGTCGGGCGACCACACCATTGCCGGGTAGTCCGAGTCGCGAACCGCCACCAGCGATCCGAGCTCGGCCATCGCCTGCAGTGCTCCCACGGGATCGGCCAGGTGCTGGAGGACCTGGTGGGCATGCACCACGTCGTAGTGGCCCTCGTGCCCGAAGAGGTCCTCCGCGCGCAGGTCAAGATCGGGATGGTCGGCGCGCGCCTCGGCGATCACCGACGCCGAGGGATCGATGCCCACAATCGAACCCAACCGACCGGCCAGGTCGGCCGTGATGGTCCCCGGTCCGCACCCGACGTCGAGTAGCAAGTGATCGGGCCGGAGGTGGGGGAGGAGGTAGGCGCACGAGTTCTCCGCCGTGCGCCACCGGTGCGAGCGCAGGACCGACTCGTGATGTCCGTGCGTGTAGGCCATCGCTCGGCAACGTACCTCTCACTGTCACAGGGCCCACCTCACCGACGCGCTCGCGGCCATCCGACCTACCGGGCCTCGGCTGGGCGGGGCCGGCGTTCATGGCCGGGCAGGTCGTGGCTGCGGCGCTGCTCCTTGAGCTCGGCCTCGTAAACGTGGCGACGGCCCTCGAGCAGCCGATCGCGCACAACTCGTTCCACGTCGGCGACGGGCCCGAAGTAGCAGCCGTCGAACTCCTCGACGACCTGGTAGGTCCAGCGTCCCTCGAGGACGTTGCGCCCAACGACCTCTCTGCGGATGCGGGTCGCCAGCTCCTCGTGGCCCGCGTCGGCCAACTCGTCCGCGGCCTCGCTGAAGCAGAAGTCGGCGCGCCCGAGCAGCTGGTGGAAGGCATAGAGGTGACCCCGTGCTCGTTCCAGCCTCTCGAAGCCCTCGCCCAGGGTGCCGCAGGCGCGAACCGTGGCGTCGTCGACGCCCGCAGGTCGCGCCCACGGGTCGCCCGGGGGGAGCGGCCCGGTCGTGCCGCTGACCCAGCTGCGGTGTTTCCTCGGCAATGCGACCTACCCTCAGGTCGAGGGGCTGATGTCGCCGCGCCAGGCACCGGTCTCGGTCCGCCGTTCCTCGATGAAGGCCTTGAACCGCTGCAGGTCGCCCACGGCTCGCCGCTCGACGATGCCGAGCTTGTCGCCGGCCTGCTCGGCGAATCCCTCGGGCTCGAAGTCGAGCTGCAACATGACCTTGGTCGTGTCGTCGCTGAGCCGGTGGAACGTGACGACCCCGGCGTTGTCGGCCCCCGACGTCGCTCTCCACGCCACACGCTCGTCGGGATGCTGCTCGGTGATCTCGGCGTCCCACTCGCGCTCGACGCCGCCGATCTTGGCGACCCAGTGCAGGTGGCGATCGTCGACCTGGGTGACGGACTCAACCCCGTCCATGAAGCTGGGAAATTCCTCGAATTGCGTCCACTGGTCGTAGGCGGCACGCACCGGGACGTGGACCTCGACGGACTGCTCGATGCTGGACACGGCTCCTCCTTGGGGATCCTGAACAAGTTATGCAGGAATCTGTTACCCACTGTCGAGGTCTGCAATCCCATAGGGTACGAAAATCTTCTTCACGTTCGGCCTGGTGCCATGAACGACGCTTCGCTCACGATCGGCGACCTCGCGGAACGAACCGGGGTGGCGGTCGCCACCCTTCGGGCATGGGAGGCCCGATTCGGCTTCCCTCAGCCCAGGCGGCTCGCGAGCGGTCATCGCCGCTATCCCGAGAGCGACGTGGCGGCCATCGAGCAGGTCCTGCGGGCACGCGACCGTGGCCTCTCCCTGGCGGCGGCGATCGCGGGGGTGCAAGACGCCGAGCGCCATCGGCCGCCGTCGATCTTCGGCGCGCTTCGACAGCGCCACCAGGAGCTCGTCACCCACAGGATGAACAAGACGTCGATGCTGGCGGTGAGCCGTGCGATCGAGGACGAGTGGATGTCGACATCGGGGAGGGGTTTGGTCATCGGATCCTTCCAGCGCGTCGACTTCTATCGACGTTCGGCGCGACGCTGGAAGGAGCTGGCGAGGACGGCGGATCACGTGGTCGTGCTCGCCGACTTCCCGAAGCGTCGGGTGCGACGAGGCGAGCCGATCGAAGTGCCATTGCCGGCCGACGCACCGCTCCTGCGTGAGTGGGCGATCGTGGCCGACGGTCCGCACCTCTCCGCGATGGTGGCGGGCTGGGAGCACCACCCGCCATCGTCGACCCGCCGCGGCCGAGATCACCACCGCCGATTCGAGGTGGTGTGGTCCGCGGATCCCGTGGTGGTGCGCACCGCGACGGAGGCGGCGCTCGACCAGGCGCAGGAGCTGGGGATCGCTCAGGTCGACGCGCTGCGCGACGCGTTGCCTGGTGTCATCGACGCGCCCGCGGTGCTCGATCGAGCGATGTCCCTCGCCAATCGCATCGTCGGCTACCTGGCGGACACACGAAGCGAATGAGTCAGCCCGGACCTGAACCGACGAGTGAGCCCACGATCGTGTCGATCGCCCACCCGTCGCGCTTCCAGTCGTCGTGGAGGATGCAGCGATCCGTCAGGTCGTGGTTCTCGGCGCCGTCGAGCATCGCGGAGGACCGCGGGACGATCCCGAGCTCGCAGATCGACACCCATGCCTGCCACGCGATGCCGCCGGGGATGCCGCCGTCTGGAGTCTCGTCGCCGGCGTTCAACGCCGCGAGGGTGGCGCTCTCGGGTTGCATGTCCAGGCACGCGACCGACCAGTACTGCAACCCGCAGAGTCCGGCCCACGTCGTGCCATGGTTGGCGCCGGACAAGGTGACCACCGATCCGACCCGTGCGGCGCAGTCACCGAAGCGAACGCACCATCTTGCCGCGATCACTCCCATCGAGTGAGCGATGAGCGTGACCCGCGCCGCTCCGGTCCGGGTGAGCAGGGCATCGACCGCTGCAGCGACCCGCGCCGCGTTCTGGTCCGCCGCCGCGCACGTGTCGTAGTCGACGACGTACACCTCAGCCTCGGTCCACCCGGCGGCGAACAGGGCGTCGATCCACGGCTGCCACTCCGTCGCCGGGCCATGCCGACACTCCAACGCCCACCCGGGCACGATGACCACCGGGTCGCGGCCCGAGACCTCCGCCGCGGGCGACCGACTCGGCTCGCGCAACGCACGCCCGCCCGCAGGCGCGCACGCCGCGACGCACAGCATCGCGACCACTCCGGCCACCATCGCCGACCCTCGCCGTCTCCCCACGTGGCCAGTGTGCACCCGTGCGGAGGTGATGAAAAACCGATCCGGGGTGTGGCCGCGACAAGTGAGGCAGCTCCAACTGTTGAAGGGATCCTCATGAGCACTTCCACCACCCACCGCACCCGCCTGACGCTCGTCGCGTTGATCGCCGTCGCAGCACTCGTCGCGGCGACGCCGGCCGGCGCCGGGTCGATCCGTGCCGTCACCAGCTCGGATCCGCTCACCGATCTCTCAGCCGAGGTCAATGCCACCGACGGCACCCGTGGCGTCGCCATCTCCGTCGTCGGACACGGCCGGACCAAGGTCATGTTCCTCGTCTGGGGCTTCGACGCGTCTCGCGCCGGTGAGGTCCACGGCGCCCATGTCCACATCGGCCCCTGCGTCGCCGGTAACGGCGCCGCAGCTGGCCCGCACTGGAACGCCGGTGGCGGCGTGTCGCACCACACCGAGGTCTGGCTCGACTTCACCATCACCCCGTGGGGCTTCGGTCTCGCCAAGGCCACCATCCCCCATGAGATCCCGGTCGACGCGGCCGGCTCGATCGTGATCCACGCCAGTCCCACCGCCCCCGACGGCACCGCCGGCGCCCGCCTCGCCTGCCTGCCGATGAACTACTGACCCGACCGATGTGCGTGCGGCCCGGGTGCCCCGTTCAATGCAGCGGGAACTCGGGCCGCAGCGGGAACGACGCGGACCCGTGCTCGCCGAGCTTCACCGCCAGCACCTGGTGGATCTCGGTGAAGTGGTGCTCGAAGCCCAGCGCGCACGCGGCCATGTACAGCCGCCACACTCGCGCCCGACCCGCCCCGACCGCCGCGACCGCCGCATCCCAGCTCGACTCGAGGTTGCGCACCCACGCCCGCAGCGTCAATGCGTAGTGCTCCCTCAGGTCCTCGACGTGACGGACCTCGAACCCCTCTTCGTTGAGCAACGTCACCACCGTGCCGACCTCGTGCAGCTCGGCGTCGGGGAACACGTACCGCTCCATCAACGGGCTGCGGATCCGCGAGGTGAGTGACAAACCCACCGCCGTCCCGACCCGCCGAGCCGTCGCCGCCGCCCGGCCACCCAACGACGACGGGTGCGGAGGGATCGGCCGGCAGATGCCGTGGTCGAGCAGCCGCCCGCCCGGACGGAGCAGTTCGAACAGCTGGCGGTGGTACACCGGCAGCTGCGCCCGCCCCACGTGCTCGAACATGCCGATCGAGCTGATCGCGTCGTAGGGGCCGTCGTCGATGTCGCGGTAATCCTGCAGCCGGATCTCGATCAGGTCGCCCACACCGGCCTCGGCGGCCCGCTTCTCGGCCAACTCCGCCTGTCGCTGCGCGATCGTGATCCCGACACCACTGACCCCGTGATGCGTCGCGGCGTGGATCAGCATCGAACCCCAACCGCAGCCCACGTCGAGCAACCGCATCCCGCGCTGCAACCCGAGCTTCTGGCTCACGAGCTCGTGCTTGTTCGCCTGGGCGTCCTCGAGGCTCGTGGTCGGCGTCTCGAACACCGCGCACGAGTAGGTCATCGCCGGTCCGAGCACCATCCGGTAGAACTCGTTCGACACGTCGTAGTGGTGCGAGATCGCCTGTCGGTCCCGCTCCTTGCTGTGCAGGTGGCCGCGGACCTGGGCCTCCTCGGGAGGCGGTGGGACCGGAAGCACGACTTCCCAGCCGACAGCCGCGACGAGCGCCTTTCCGAGCTCGGCGCCGGTGCCGCTCCACCCCGCCGAGAACCCGACGTCGAGCACCGTGAAGATGTCGCCGTCGACATCGAGGTCGCCGGCCACGAACGCCCGGGCCACGCCCAACTCCCCGGGCCGCTGCAGGATGCGCCGATACGCGTCGGTTCGCACGATCTTCAGCGTCGATGTCGCACCGTCAGGGCCGGCGCGGTTGCCCGCGTGATCCATCACCGCGACATCGGCGGGCGAGCCGAGCGAGTGGTGGATGAGTGAGGCGATCGTCGTCATCGCACTACCTCCTGCACGTTCACAGGTCCGAGTACCCGACATTGTTGCCGACCACACATCTTTCCGGGTGTGAATTTCGGCGGTGCCGCTCGATCTACCAGTCGCCCTTGAGCGCTCGTCCCATCGCCCGCTCGGCCTCGCGGGACGCGTCGCGCTTCGCGATGTCCTGGCGCTTGTCGTAGGCCCTCTTGCCCTTGCCCAGGCCGAGCTCGAGCTTCACCCGTCCGTCCTTCAGGTAGAGCTTCAGCGGGACCAGCGACAGACGTTCCTGTTGCAGTCGGGCCGCGATGCGGTCGATCTCGCGCCGGTGCAGCAACAGCTTGCGCTGACGCATCGGATCGTGGCCACTGTGCCGATGGCTGTGCGAGTACGGCGCGACGTGCAGGTTGTTCAGCCACATCTCGCCGCCGTCGAGGTGCGCGAACGCCTCGGCGAGCTGCACCTTGGACTCCCGCAGCGACTTCACCTCCGAGCCGCGCAGCACCACCCCGCACTCGAAGGTGTCCTCGATCGAGAAGTCGCGCCGCGCCGACCGGTTCGACGCGACGACCCTGTTGTTCTCATCGGAGGTGCGGCCGGCCACGGTGACGACGCTACCGGGCTGGCCCTGAGCCACCGACGGTCCGAGAATGTCGACGTGGGATCTGGTGGGGTCTGGCTGCGGCGAGGCATCGCCTCGCGCCTGTTCGGGTCGACGATGAGCATCCTCACCTCGATGCTGCTCCTGCCGGCGGGATTCGGCCTGCTGATCGCGTCGTTCTCGGAGGACGGCGAGGTGTCGTTCTGGGTGTGGATCATCGGCGGCCTGATCGCGCTCCCGGGGCTGCTCACGATGGTGTGGACCTACCGCACGTCAGGGCGAACACTGGTGAGTGGACCCTTCGGGCTCCGGGTCAGGTGGCACGACCTTCGGTGGGTCACGTCGGTCCAGCCCGTCGACGTCTCCCAGCTCAAAGGGTCGTTCACGGGGCTCGAGCTCGTTCGCGACCGCGAGGCCGACACGACCCTGCGTTACTCGACGAACCTGGGGCCGGTGCGCCGGGAGGCATGGGTGGGCGCCATCGTGGGTGCGGCGGGTCGTCGACACTGGCCTTCGCAGGTGGGCGCGTGGCGGCTGTCCGGCTGGTGGGCGGCGACGCCGCTCTGGAGGCGGGTGGTCGGGCTCGCCGCGTGGACGGTGTTCGCCGTGCTCGCCCTCGGCCTGGTGTTCGTGGTCCTCGACGATGCCGCGCTGCGGAACGACGGCCTTCGGGCAGAGGCGACGGTGATCGAAAACCACCCCCGCGGCAGCTACGTCGTGATCCGGTTCCCCGTGGAGGGTCAGGAGCGCCAAGTCGAGGCGGAGATCGACATCGATGGTTCCGAGACCAGTCTCGAGGTCGGCGATCGGATCGAGGTCGTGTATGCGCGGTCGGACCCGACCGGGATGGTCGCCCTGGCCGACGTCGACCCGGTGACCTACTGGGTCGCGACCTGCTGGTGGACCTCGTTCCTCATCGGGTGGTCCGCGCTCCTCGCGGCGTGGATCGCCGGGTTCTTCTCGCCCGACGTGCGTGAGGTCGACCTCGTCGCGGACCCCTAGTCTGCGGCCCGATGCTGCGGATCACCGACGACGCCCACCGGCGCATGGTCGCCCACGCCTACGACGGCCTCCCCGACGAGGCGTGCGGGCTCCTGGTCGGCTCGCTCGAGCAGTCGAGCGCCACGCGGTTCGAGCCGTGCCGCAACGCGGCGGAGAGCTCGCGGATCTACACGATCGACCCTCGCGACCACCTCCGCATCGACCGCGAGGCGGAGGCCGCCGGCCACGAGATCATCGGGGTCATGCACTCGCACACTCACACCGATGCCTACCCGTCGCCGACCGACGTGGCCCAGGCGCCCGACCCGGCCTGGCACTACGTGATCGTGTCGCTCCGCCAGGACGCGCCGGTGCTGCGCAGCTACCGCATCGTCGATGGCGAGATCACCGAGGAGCCCGTCGAAGTCGTCGCCGCGCGTTGAGTTCCCTGGCAAGCACGGATTCCCTACCATGATGGTCAGGAATTGCCCGCGACCGTCGCGCCGGCCCTGAACCCCTGACCACCGAGCCCTCCCATGACCGTCTTCTCGAACGTCCTCGACATGATCGGCAACACGCCGCTCGTGGACGTCACCCAGCTCAGCCCGAATCCCGAGGTCCGCATCCTCGGCAAGATGGAGGGCCAGAACCCCGGGGGCTCCGTCAAGGACCGCATCGCCCGCCAGATGATCCTCGAAGCCGAGCGCGACGGCGTGCTCGGTCCGGGCGCCACGATCCTCGAACCGTCGTCGGGCAACACCGGCATCGCGCTCGCCATGATCAGCCAGATCCGCGGGTACCACCTCAAGATCGTGCTGCCCGAGTCCGTGTCGATCGAGCGGCGTCAGATGCTCGAGGTGTTCGGCGCCGAGATCATCCTCTCGCCCGGCGAGGAGGGATCGAACGGCGCGGTGCGCCGCGCCCAGGCCATCGCCGAGGAGCACCCCGAATGGGTGTTCCTCTACCAGTACGGCAACGAGGCCAACCCCCGGGCCCACTACGAGACGACCGGGCCCGAGATCTGGCGCGACTGTCCGGACATCACCCACTTCGTCGCCGGCCTCGGGACGTCCGGCACGCTCCTCGGCGTCGGCACGTACCTCAAGGAGCAGAACCCCGACATCCGCGTGCTCGCGGTCGAGCCGCCCGCCGGTGAACTGGTCGAGGGCCTCCGCTCGCTCGACGACGGCTACATCCCGCCCGTGTTCGACAAGTGGGGCGGCTACGAGCTGCTCGACGGCAAGTCGATCGTCCG
>DATEEV010000232.1:0-4108 GCA_035281005.1 Microthrixaceae bacterium
GTGGCGGCAGCCGGCCACGGGCACGTGGCCTGACTGGATGGATGAGTGGGAGATCCCGTTCGCCGAGACCATCGACCGGGCGAAGAAGTACGTCGTGTCGAGCACGCTGAGCGGGGTCGATTGGAATGCCGAGCTGGTGCGGGGAGACTTGGGGCAAGCGGTTCAGCGGCTCAAGCAGGAGCCAGGCGAGGGCCTGTTCGTGGGTGGCGTGACGCTCCCCCTGGCGCTGGCAGATCTGGGACTGATCGACGAGTACGAGTTCCTTGTGCAGCCGGTCCTTGCCGGACACGGGCCGACGTTGCTCGCCGGACTGCGCGAGCGCATCCAACTCGAGCTCGTGGATCGCCAGGAGTTCCGGTCGGGGGCAATCGCCCTGCGATGCCGGCCCACGCGAGTTGCGGCTTGACGTGATGTGTCCTGGCACCTTGGCCGACGGAACGACGGATCAGGATGCACGACGAGTCCGGCCGACTGCCCCAGAACGCACACCTACCTCGACGTGCGGCACTGACACCGAAAGCGTTACACCCAGCACGATGCGGGCACCGTCCGCGACCTCGGTTCCGCACCGCCGGCGTTCGCGGATGCAGCAGCGCTCCCGACCGGGCACCATGCCAGGCTCGATGCCGCTGACCTTCCAGCGAGTGCCCGAGGGGAATTCGAGTGAAGTAGGAGTCGGGCATTCACTCCGACGGCTCCCGTCCGAGGTGAACCAGTGACCAGCGTCTTCCACGAGATCGAGATCGACTGCGCCGACCCCGCGAGGGTTGCCGCCTTCTGGGCTTCCGCCTTCGGGTGGGAGGTGAAGGAGCAGGGCGAGTTCCTGTGGATGTCGGCGACGGGCAACCCGGCCGACTCCCCCGTGTTCGTGTTCGCGGCGGTCCCCGAGCCGAAGGCCTCGAAGAACCGGCTGCACTTCGACGTCGTGACCAAGGGCGCCGACCAAGCCGAGGAAGTCGAACGCCTGGAGGGCCTCGGCGCCACGCGCATCGACATCGGGCAGGGCGACGTCCCCTGGGTTGTGATGGCCGACCCGGAAGGCAACGAGTTTTGCGTTCTCGCTCGTCGCATTGCTGATTGACGGCCTCTGGTGTCCCTCAACGGGCAGGAAGGTCACGAGATCTGTGTCGACTGATGCGCACTGCTGCGCGGAAGTCGACACAGATCCTGGGCAGCCGCTGCGAGGATGAGGCTCGTGCGCCGCTACCAGGGGGTCGTCTATGACAGCAACCGCTGGGACGGTTTCGAGCTCCGCCCCGGCGACATCATCATCAGCACGCCGCCGAAGTGCGGGACGACGTGGACGCAGATGATCTGCGCGCTGCTCGTCCTGCAGGAGCCGGAGCTCCCGCTCCCCTTGGACTGGCTCTCGCCGTGGATCGACATGGTGACCCGCGCCCGCACGGAGGTGTTCGCCGACCTGGCGGCCCAGACGCACCGCCGCTTCATCAAGACCCACACGCCGCTCGACGGGATCCCAACGATCCGACGGTCACGTACCTCTGCGTCGGGCGTGACCCCCGTGATGTGGCGTTGTCGATCGACCATCACATCGACAACACGGATGTCGGCGCGTTCCTCGAGGCCCGCGAGCGGGCCGCAGCGATCGACGGCATCGAGCTCGGGGCGGTGCACCCACAGGCGCCGCGCCCCGACGGTGAGCGGGACCGCTTCTGGCAGTGGGTCGACGACGAGACGCCGTCCACGCAGATCGGGTCGTCGCTGCGTCGCACCGCGCTGAGCTGTCCGCTACCCGGGGAACGGGTCGTCGCCCACGCCGACGGGCCCGGACGAGTCGTGCTCGAGCGCGAGTCGGACATCCTGGTCGAGTTCGCCGGGGCACTCACCGGCATCTACACCGAAGGCGAGCTCGGCGAACTTCGCGACGAATGGCGCTGATCCACCTCGATGCCGGCGTACTGATCGGGTTCCTGGACGCCGACGACTCGCACCACCAGTCCGCCCACGACGTCGTCGCCGAGGCCCTCGACCACGGCGATCGACTGGCGATGGCGACCTCAGCCCTCGCGGAGTGCCTCGTCGGCCCTGCACGGCGGGGAGACGACGCAGTCGAGCTCGTCCACGATTTCCGGCAACGCCTGCCGATCGAGGTGGTCGACCTCGACGTCGACATCGCAACAGCAGCCGCCCGCCTTCGTGCCCGGCACCGATCATTGCGCCTTTCCGATGCGCTCGTGATCGCGACAGCGCACGAACGCGAAGCCGACGAACTGGTTACCACCGACGGTCAATGGCCCCACCCCAAGACACTCGGCGTTCAAGGGTCGATCCGCATCATCTAGCGCCGCCGAGAAAATTGGATCACCCGTATAACCGACGTGAGGGGATGACCGAGGCATCCCAGCCCTGGGTTGCTGCATCTCTCGCTTCGCTTGATCGACTGCCTGATCGAACATCGGTCCGCTCGTCGGGATCTCCCACCGACAGCCAATACGGCACCAGCGGCAACAGGAAACCGACCACCCCAGCCGCCAGCACGAGCGCCCACTCCCAGCCAGTCACCCAATGCCCACCGTGTCGCGCCCCCACCGCGACGACGGGCCGGACCCCCCGAAGAAGCTTCGACCGGCGAGCGCCTCCCTAGCGCGAACGGGGATTGATCGTGGCAATGCTGATGACCCGGACGCATACCGTCGCCCGTGAGGGGGCAATACATCATGGTGAGACGTCGATGAGCCAGTCACCGGACGAAGACTCGTGGTGACCGCGACCGACACGGGCTCTGGTCTTGTACTGGTTGCGGGTTCGACTGGATACATCGGTCGTCGGCTCGTCGCAGAACTGGTCGGGCGCGGCCAACGGGTTCGATGCCTGGCGCGGTCGCCCCACAAGCTGGATGGCGAGACATGGCGCCGTCAGGTCGAAGTCGTGCGCGGTGACGTTCTCGACGCCTCGACGCTGCACGCGTGTTTCGACGGGGTCGATGTCGCGTACTACCTCGTTCACTCCATCGGAGCGGATGAGGAGTGGGAGGAGCGTGATCGAAGGGCCGCCTGCAACTTCCGCGACGCGGCGTCGACTGCAGGAGTGGGTCAGATCATCTACTTGGGCGGACTTGGCGACGAGCACTCGGCCAAGCTGTCCCCCCCCACCTGAGGAGTCGTCACGAGGTAGGACGGCTGCTGGCCGACGGGACGGTGCCCGTCACCGAATTGCGGGCCGCCATCATCATCGGGTCCGGCTCGACCAGCTTCGAGATGCTCCGCCACCTGGTCGAGGTGCTCCCGGCAATGATCACGCCTCGATGGGTCGAGACGCGATGTCAGCCGATCGGCATCCGCGATCTCATCGTGTACGCCATCGGGGTGCTGCGTGCGCCCCGCGCTCTGGGCGCCGTGTACGAGATCGGTGGGGCCGACGTCATCTCCTATCGACGGATGATGCAGATCTACGCCGAGGAGGCCGGTCTGAGACGGCGGCTGATTCTGGGTGTACTGTCACCCGCATTGTCGTCGTTGTGGGTCGGTCTCGTCACGCCGCTCCCGGTGCACCTCGCCCGGCCCTTGATCGACAGTCTCGCCAATGAGGTCATCGTGGTCGACCGAGCCATCGACGGGCTTGTGCGTCACGAGCCGATGCCGTATCGAGAAGCGGTAGCACTGGCGATCCGACGCGTCGAGGACCTCCAGGTCGAGACCAGCTGGACTGACGCCGAGCTCTACGGGCGGACTCCAGCGGACCCGATGACCAACGACCCCGACTGGGCAGGGGGCACGATCCTTGCCGACCACCGCACGGTTGAATCGGCGGCGTCGCCGCACCAGCTGTTCGAAGTGGTGACCGGTATCGGGGGCCAACGCGGATGGTTCGCCGCGGAGTGGCTGTGGCTGATCCGTGGCGCGCTCGATCGACTGCTCGGGGGCATCGGGCTGAGGCGTGGTCGACGAAACCCCGATCACCTACGCGTCGGCGATGCGCTGGATTTCTGGCGGGTCGAGGAGGTCATCCCTGACGAACTGCTCCGACTGCGGGCCGAGATGCGACTCCCCGGGCAAGCGTGGCTCGAGTGGCGGATCTCGTCGACGGGCGACGGCTCACGGCTCGAGCAGCGTGCGCGTTTTCACCCCCGTGGCCTGTGGGGGCGTGT
>DATEEV010000233.1:0-6784 GCA_035281005.1 Microthrixaceae bacterium
CGCATCGGGAGCGGACCTTTCGGGCACGCAGATCTTCGCCACGGCACCCGGGGCCAACCTCACCGGGGCGAACCTGCAGGCCTCGTTGATCGTCGACTCGGACTTCACCAACGGGTCCTTCGCGAACGCGAACCTGACGAACGCGACCATCAACAACCTCATCGGGGGCGGCGCGAACTTCACCGGCTCGACCCGAACCGGCCTCATCTGGCAGGGCACACACTTCCTCACGGGCGCGATCTGCGGTTCGGGCTCGACCTACCCCGGCACGGGCGTGGGCGGCGAGCCGATTCCCTGCCTCGGCGCGTGACGGTCCCCTGAGTGTCAGCCAGTCAGCGAGGCGACCACCTGGGCGACCTGCTCGGGAGTCGCGGCCGAAGCACGCACCGCGTCCGGGGCGATGCGCTTGACCATGCCGGCCAACACGTTGCCCGGTCCCAGTTCCACGAAGGCGGTCACCCCGGCGCGTGCCATGGCGTCGATCTCGTCACGCCAACGCACCGCGGAGCAGAGCTGATCGGACAAGACGCTCGGCCATGAGGCCGGATCGTCGTGTTGCGCCGCGTCGACGTTCGCCCAGAGCTCGACGTCGGTGCTGCGGAACTCGGTCTGGTGCAGCGCGTGATCGAGCGCCGTCTGCGCCGAAGCCATGTACGGCGTGTGGAAGGCGCCGGCGACCTTGAGTGGCATCGGCGCTCGACCTCCGGCCGCCTTGAGCACCGGGGTGATCGCATCGATGCCGGCTTGTGCACCGGCCACCACGACCTGGCCCGGCGCGTTGTCGTTCGCGACCCAGACCTCCTGCCCCGACGCGGAGCATGCGTCGGCGACGACGTGCTCCTCCAGGCCGATGATCGCCGCCATCGTGCCCGGGCGTTCGGCCGACGCGGCGCGCATCGCCGCGCCCCGGGCGGCCACGAGTCGGCATCCCTCCTCGAACTCGACTGCACCGCCCGCCACCAGGGCGGTGTACTCGCCGAGCGAGTGCCCGGCGGCGTGCTCCGCGTGCAGGCCGTCGCGGCGGGCGGCCTCGGCCACCACCAGGCTCACCACGAACGTGGACAGCTGAGCGTTGGCGGTGTCGCGCAGCTCGTCCTCGCCAGCATCGAGGAGGAGGTGTGCGACGTCGACGCCGGTGGCGGTCGACGCTCGCTCGACGAGCGACCACGACGGGTCGTCGCGCCAGGGGGCGCCGCTGGCTGGTGACTGGGAACCCTGACCGGGGAACAACATGGCGATCGACATGGGACCGGATCGTAGAGTGCGGAAATGTCCGACGACTTCACCACCCGTGTCTCCGAGCTGCTCGAGCTCGAGTCGATCAAGCGGCTCAAGTACGCCTACTTCCGCTGCCTCGACCAGAAGCTGTGGGACGAGATGGGCGAGTTGTTCGTCGAGGAGGCCACCGCCGCCTACAGCGGGGGCAAGTACCACTACGAGGGGCGCGAGGAGATCGTGTCGTTCATGCGCCGCAACATGGACCGGCCCGCGTTCCACACCAGCCACCGGGTGCACCATCCCGAGATCACCCTCGAGGGTGCCGACCGAGCCACGGGGGTGTGGGCGATGGAGGACGTCAACGTCGACACGGAATGGGACTTCTACCTGACCGGTGCCGGGTTCTACACCGACACCTACGTGCGCCGGGACGGCCGCTGGCAGTTCCTCCACACCGGCTACAAGCGCACCTTCGAGACGATCCTGCCCATGAGCAAGGTGGGCATGAAGGTGACGGCGAGCTGGTGGTCGACCGGCGGCCAATCCGAGCTCGAGGTCACGTAGCCGGGCCGAGCCCGGTAGGCCGATCTGAGATTGTATATTCTGACGGTCCGTCAGATTTCCGGGAGCAGCACCTGATGACGATCGCCGAGCCGACCCGACCGAGCACCGAGCGAGTCGATCCCGAGATCGACCTGCCGATGATCATCTCGGTCGACGACCACGTCGTCGAGCCTGCCCACGTGTGGGAGCAGTGGCTGCCGGCGAAGTACCGCGAGCATGGCCCGAGGATCGAGCGGCGGGGGATCGGTTCGATGCGCCACGTCGGTGGGGGCCAGTACGAGCAGACCTTCGACCCCGACGGTCCGCAGGCCGACTGCTGGATCTACGAGGACCTCGTCTACATCCACAAGCGTCACGTCGCAGCGGTCGGATTCTCCCGCGACGAGATGACGATGACGCCGATCACCTACGACGAGATGCGTGACGGCTGTTACGACCCGAAGGCCCGGGTGCAGGACATGCTCGACAATCACGTCGAGGTGTCGCTGTCGTTCCCGACCTTCCCCCGGTTCTGTGGCCAGACCTTCACCGAGGCGAAGGACCGCGACCTGGGACTGGCCTGCGTCTACGCGTACAACGACTGGATGGTGGAGGAGTGGTGCGGCGACTCCGACGGCCACCTCGTGCCGCTCATCATCGTGCCGCTGTGGGACGCGGAGCTCGCGGCCGCCGAGGTGCGACGCAACGCGGCGCGGGGCTGCCATGCGGTGTGCTTCTCGGAGATCCCGCCGCACCTCGGTCTGCCCAGCATCCACTCCGGCTACTGGGACCCGTTGTTCGCGGCATGCACCGAGACCAGCACGGTGGTGTGCATGCACATCGGTTCGTCGTCGCGGATGCCCGCCACTTCCCCCGACGCGCCGGTCGCGGTCGCCGCGACCCTCAGCTTCAACAACGCGATGGCCTCGCTCTCGGACTTCCTGTTCTCGGGCGTGCTGGTGCGCTTCCCCGAACTGCGCCTGGCGTACTCGGAGGGCCAGATCGGCTGGCTGCCCTACATCCTCGAGCGGGCCGATGACGTGTGGCGCGAGCACCGGGCGTGGGGTGGGGTCGCCGACACGATCCCCGAGCCGCCGTCGACCTACTACTACCGCCAGGTCTACGGGTGTTTCTTCCGAGACCGCCACGGCCTCGACTCCCTCGAGCAGGTCGGCGTCGACAACATCACCTTCGAGACCGACTATCCGCACACCGACTCCACGTGGCCGCATTCCAAGGAGGTCGCGTGGGACCTGATGGGTCACCTGCCCGCTGATGTGCGCCACAAGATCATCCGGGGCAACGCGGCGAGGATGCTCTCGCTCGATCTCGACTGATCCTCATGGCCGAGGATTCCTCGTTCAGGCTCGGTCGCTGGCGCTCCCTGCTTCACTGCGGAACCTCGACTGACCAGCCGGTGGTGGGCTGAGAGCACCCGCTCGGTGTGGTTTGATCGCGGGGTGGATTCGGCCGCAGGGCAGTTGCTGATCGCCCGCCCCGCCATGGGCGATCCGAATTTCGACCAGACGATCATCTACATGCTCGAGCACAACGAGGACGGCGCGCTCGGCGTCGTGGTCAACCGGCCGACGGGTACCACGGTCGAGGAGCACCTGCCCTCACTCGCGGAGCACCTCAGCGCACCGCCGGTGTTCTTCGTGGGTGGACCGGTGTCCACCGAGCACGTGCTGGGCGTCGGCCGCACCGGCGGCCGGATCGAGACCGTCGACCTGCAGGGCCTGCTCGATGGCGAGATCGAGCCACCCGACGGGCTGCGGCTCTTCGCCGGCTATTCGGGATGGGGGCCCGGCCAGCTCGAGGGCGAGATGGCCACCGATTCGTGGTTCATCGTGCCTGGCTTCGACGGCGACGTGTTCGGTTCGCGACCCGAGACGCTGTGGAGAGACGTGCTGCGCCGGCAGGGTGGATCGGTCGGCCGCCTTGCCCTGTTCCCCGACTCGCCGCTCTCGAACTGAGACCCGCGATGGCGACGCGCCTGTACTCGGTGGTCTTCGATGCGAACGACATCCGCGCCTTGGGTCGGTGGTGGGCTGACGCGCTGGGCTGGCAGGTCGTGCTCGAAGATCCCGACGAGGTCGAGGTGGCGGATCCCGACGACCGGAGCCTGTCGCTGGCGTTCGTACCGGTCGAGGGGTCGAAGACCGTGAAGAACCGCGTCCATCTCGATCTGGCGTCGTCGTCGCTCGAGGACCAGATGGCGATCGTGGAGCGGCTGGTCGCCGCAGGAGCGACTCGCGCCGACATCGGTCAGGTCGACGTCGCCTGGGAGGTCTTGCGGGATCCCGAGGGCAACGAGCTGTGTGTGTTGGCGCCGAACGACCGGCTCGGTGGCTTCGGCCCGGTCGCCGGAGTGGGCGTCGACGCGGTGGACGTCGCGACGATGGCCGAGTTCTGGGCGGAGGCGACAGGGTGGACGCCCGAGCCGCGGGAGGAGGAGGGCGACGGAGATGTGGTCCTGCGGAACCCGGCGCGTCCCGCGCCGTACGTCGAGATCCTCGAGGTGCCGGAGGCGAAGTCGGTGAAAGCCCGCGTCCACATCGATCTGGCGCCGTGGGCCGACCACGACCAGGCGGCCGAGGTCGATCGTCTGCTGGCGGCCGGCGCGACACACGCCGACGTCGGCCAAGGGCCGAACGTCACCTGGGTCGTGCTGGCCGACCCCGAGGGCAACGAATTCTGCGTCCTGAGCTCGCGGGACGATTGACTCCGCGCGAGCGGGTGCTCCTACTCCGGTCAGGTGCTGTGAGAGCCCGCGTCTGAGGTGCGGCCGAGCCCTCCCGGACCCAGGGGTGACAAGCTCACACCGTGGCGGTGATGGTGGTGTCGGGCATTCCGGGGAGCGGGAAGACCACCCTCGCGCGAGCCGTGGCGCAGGAGATGTCGCTGCCCATGATCTCGAAGGACACCATCAAGGAGGCGCTGATGGACGGCCTCGGCACGGGCGACCTCGCCTGGGCGACGAAGCTCAGTCGGACCGCGCACCTCGTGATGTTCGACCTCGTGAGACAGTTCCCCGGCCACGTGATCATCGAGGCCCACTTTCATCATGGCCTCGCCGAGCAGGACCTCCACGGCCTGGGGCGACCACTGGTGCAGGTGTACTGCGACTGTCCGGTCGACCTTGCGTGGCAGCGCTACTGCGAGCGGCGCGACGACCCGGCGCGGCACCCTGGGCACCTCCCGGAGCACCAGGACGAGTCAGCGACCGCGGGTTGGCGTCATGCCGCGCCGCGACCGCTCGACCTCGACGCCCCACTGATCGTGGTCGACACGTCGCAGGCTGTCGACGTCGTCGAGTTGGCGTCACGAATCAGGCGTGCCGGCACCCGATCGTCGCAGCTCCCACGATGACGCGGTCTCGTCGAGGCGACATCCACAAACCTACGATTGCACGGTGACGCCCACCGCCTCGATCGTCACTCTGGCGGATGGAACACGGCTGTCGTACGCCGCGGCCGGTCCCGAGTCGAGCCCGGCGGTCGTCATGTTGCCGGGCCCCACCGATTCGTGGCGTTCCTATGCGCCGGTCCTGGAGTTGCTCCCGTCGTCGATCCGGGCCATCGCGGTGTCGCAGCGGGGCCACGGCGACTCGGACAAGCCGGCGACCGGATATCGCGTGCAGGACTTCGCCGATGACGTCGTGCCGCTCCTCGACGCGCTGCGAGTCGAGCGGGCAGTGGTGGCCGGGCACTCGGGTTCGTGCCTGGTCGCTCGGCGGGTCGCCCTCGATCACCCGGACCGCGTCACCGGGCTCGTTCTCGAGGCCGCACCCACCACACTCAACGGCGATCCTGGTCTCGAGGAGTTCGTGAAGTCGATCGTGGCCGACCTGCATGACCCGATCGACCCGGCGTTCGCGCGTTCGTTGGTAGCCGAAACCTCGTCGGAGGACGTGCCTGCCGACGTGGTCCACGAGTTGGCTGGCGAGTTGTTGAAGGTCCCGGCACGAGTCTGGAAGGAGATGTTCTCCGGGCTTCTGGACCATGACGACCTCGAGGATCTCGGACGGATCGCCGCGCCGACACTGCTCATCTGGGGTGACGCCGACAACCTCGTGGGGCGCGCCATGCAGGACACGCTCGTGGAGCGCCTACGCGACGCCCAGCTCCATGTCTACGAGGGCCTTGGGCACACACCTCGATGGGAGGACGCTGCGCGCTTCAGCGGCGATGTCGCTGACTTCGTCCTACGCGTTCGAGCCTGACCGGCGCGTCCCCGTAGATCTCGGCACTCTCGAAGTCGGTGAGCTCCGCGGCAGGCCGAACCTTGTCACCGAGCACCTGCAGATCGTGCACCGCCTCAATCGTCGGTTCGGCACTCCCTGAACGGACTGTGGCACGCCATCGGCGCAGTGCTACGGCTGCAGCACCACCAAGCGGCGTTCGGTCATCTCCTGCACCGTGTAGGCCGGCCCCTCACGGGTGTTCCCGGAGTCGCGCACGCCGCCGTAGGGCATCTGGTCGGCGCGCCACGTGGGCACCTCGTTCACCATGACGCCACCGAAGTCGAGCACCTCACCCGCGCGCAGCGCCGAGGCCAGGCTCGCCGTGAACACGCCGGCCTGCAGGCCGTAGCGGGTGTCGTTGGCCAGCGCGAGGGCCGTCTCGAAGTCGGAGTACGGCTGCACCCCGACGACCGGGCCGAACACCTCGGTGTTGCACACCCGCATGTCGGGCTCGACGCCGTCGAGGAGGGTGGGGGAGAGGACTCCGTCGTCGCCGATCGTTCCGCCGACCACCACGGCCGCACCCTCGGCCGCAGCTTCGTCGACCCACTCCTTCACCCGCTGCGTCTCCTTGGAGCTGATCAACGCCGAGACCTCGGTCGCCGGGTCGCTCGGATCGCCGACCTTCAGCGACGAGACCTTCTCACCGAGCGCGGCGACGAAACCCTCGTGGATCGACTCGTGCACGAACACCCGCTGCACCGAGATGCACGACTGCCCCGCGAACGAGTATCCCGCCACCGCGACCTTCGCCGCGGCGGTCGCCCAGTCGCCGTC
>DATEEV010000234.1:0-4606 GCA_035281005.1 Microthrixaceae bacterium
CATGGTGCGGCCGTGGGTCTGCACCACGCCCTTGGGCACACCGGTGGTCCCGGAGGTGAAGAGGATGTCGCACGCGTCGTCGGGGCTCACTGCCGCTGCTCGGCGGTCGACCTCCTCGAGGGTGTCCGGCGTCGCTCGGAGCGTGAAATCGGCCCAGCCGATCGTGCCGTCGGGCACCCGACCGTCGATGACGATCGTCGTGGCGAGGTCGGGCAGGTCCACACCCGACTCGGCCAGCATCGCGACGTGGTCAACGCCGAGGAAGTCGGTCACGGTGAACAGCGCTCGTGCCCCACTCCGAGCCAGGATCTCGGCCGCCTCGCGACCCTTGAACCGCGTGTTCACCGGGACGAGCACCGCACCCGCCTCGAACAGTCCCAGCACGGCGACGATCCACCGCCAACCGTTCGGCGCCCAGATCGCGACCCGGTCCCCCGGCTCGATCCCCTCGGCGACCAGCGCGGCGCCGAGGGCGCGCGCGTCATCGAGCAGCTCGGAGTAGGTGAGCTCGACGTCGCCGTCGACGACCGCCGTGCGGTCGCCGTGCCGTGCGGCGGTGGCGGCGAGCAGGCCCGGGATCGTCGAGGTCCCGGGAGCGGTGCTCATCGACTGAGACTCATCGAGCAGTGCTCATCAAATGAAGGCTCAACGAACGACCGCGTCCTTCACGTTCATCAGCCGGGCCAGGTTGCCGCCCATGATCTTGCGGATCGATTCGTCGGGAAGCCCCTTCAGCTCGTCGACGTAGCTCGCCGGGTCGGCGAGGCCCTCGGGGTGTGGGAAGTCCGAACCGAACAGCACGCGCTCGACCCCGATGAGCTCCGCGAGCGCACCGAGGTCCTCCTCCCAGAACGGGCTGACGTGGATCTGACGCTTGAACGCGACGATCGGGTCCTCGGGGAAGTCCTGGGGCATCTTCTTGTAGACGTCGGCGAGGTTCTTGAGCAGCGGCTCGACCCAGCTGCTGCCGTTCTCGATGACGGCGACCTTGAGCGTCGGGAACCGCGTGAGCGCGCCGTGGCACACCAGGGCGGCGACGGCGTCCTCGACCGGCCGCCATTGCCCCAGCATGCGGAACGCCTGTGGCTCGAAGGGCAGCATCTCGCTGTTGTTGCCCATCCACTCGTTCGTGTAGCGCTCGTAGCCGCTGTCCGAGGAGTGCATCCCGATGAGCACGTCGTGCTCGACGACCTTCTCCCAGAACGGATCGAACTCGGGCAGCGCGAACGAGCGCGGGCCTCGCAGACCCCAGGCCGGCGCCGGCCGGATCAACACGACCCTCGCGCCGCGCTCGACCACCCACTCGAGCTCCTCGATCGCCTTCTCGACGATCGGCAGGGTGATGACCGGCGTGGGGAAGATGCGATCCTCGTAGCCGAAGGTCCACGTCTCGTAGATCCACTCGTTGAGCGCGTGGACCACGGCGTGGCACAGATCCGGGTCGTCGCGCATCCGCTCCTCGACGAGGCTGGCCAGCGTCGGGAACATGAGCGCACGATCGAGGCCCTGCTCGTCCATGAGCTCGATCCGCGGCGCGGGCTCGCGGAACGCCGGGATCGAGCGCATCGGCTCGCCGAAGATCTCCCGGCGGCTCTTGCCCTCGGGGTTGCCCTTGCGGAAGTAGTCCTCCTGGGCGCCGGGTCGGGCCACCACCTCGAAGGTGGGGTTCGGGATGTACTGGCTGATCTGCCCGCGCACCACGATCTTCGTGCGGCCCTTGATGTCGACGTAGTCGATCGCGTTCTTGTAGCGGTCCGGCAGGAACTTCGTCAGCGAGTCACGCGTCTCGTAGAGGTGGTTGTCGGCGTCGAACACCGGGATGTCGAGGGTGCGTGTCGTCATGGCTCAGGCCTCCTCGGGGCGCAGGTGCGAGCGTGTCAGAAAGAGAACGCAATTATCGTCTTTGGAGAGTGAGACTGCAAGCCGCCGTCGTTGGCTACAGCTCACCCTTCAAGGAGATGAGGTAGTCCCGCGTGCGCTGCCGCGACGCGAGCAGCTCATCGCGGGTCTCGCCGATGGGGACGATGCGGATCGACAGGTCCGTGGCACCGGCATCGGCGAACGAGCGCAGGCGACGCTCGACCGCTTCCTCGCTGCCCGCCGCCAGGAGGTCGCCCACCTCGCGGGCGTCGCCGAGGTCGAGCAGCTTCTGGTAGTTCGGCGACACCTCGGCCTCGGCCAGGATCCGGTTGGTCCGCGCGACCGCCGCGTCGACCTCGCCGTCGTCGCACACGCACACCGGGATGCCGGCGACGATGCGCGGCGCCTTGCGACCGGCCGAGTCCGCGGCGGCGGTGATGTGCGGCACGACGTGTGACTCGATGGCTCGCTCGTCGGCCATCCACAGGATCGTGCCATCGGTGCGCTCCCCCGCGAGGCGCAGCATCATCGGGCCGAGCGCCGCGATCAGGACCGGGGTCGGCGCGACGTCGGTGATGTCGAGCGGGTTGGCGATCCGGAACAGGTCGTTGTCGACCTCGACCATGCCCGGGCCGGCCAGCGCCTGGTCCAACACGTCGAGGTGCGCCGCCATGGTGGCGACCGGCCGCTCGTAGGTCAGGCCGAGCATCTCGTCGATGATCCAGTGGTGTGACACGCCGAGGCCGAGCGACAGCCGGCCCTCGCACACCGCCTGGGTCGACAGGACCTGTTGGGCGAGCGCGATCGGGTGGCGGGGCTGGACCGGCACGACCGCCGTGCCGATCTCGATGCGACTCGTCGCCTCACCTGCGAGCACGACGGCGGTCAACGCGTCGAACTCGTCGGGGATCTGTGGGATCCAGATGGTGGAGAAGCCCGCCTCCTCCGCCCACGCCGCGTCCGCTCGGAGGCGGGCGACCTTCGACTGGTACCGACCCCGCTCCGGGCCGACCATCAATCCGATTCGCATCGATCCTCCCGAGAACGTGATTCTTCAGATGGTATAACGTTCGTCCACCAACCCGAAACAGAGGGGACCCGGGCATGTCCGCGACCGATGCCGACCTCTATTACGACCCGTACGACTTCGAGATCGACTCGGATCCGTACCCCATCTGGCGGCGGCTCCGCGAGGAGCGACCGCTCTACTACAACGACCGATACGACTTCTACGCGCTGAGCCGCTTCGCGGACGTCGAGAAGGCCTCGACCGATTGGCGCACCTACAGCTCGGCGCGCGGCACGCTCCTCGAGCTCATCAAGGCGAACATCGACATGCCCCCCGGCTCGATCATCTTCGACGACCCGCCGACCCACGACATCTTCCGCAGCCTGTTGTCGCGGGTGTTCACACCTCGCCGCGTCGCCGCGATCGAGCCGAAGGTCCGCGAGTTCTGCGCGCGCAGCCTCGACCCGCTCGTCGGCTCGGGCGGCTTCGACTTCATCGCCGACCTCGGCGCCCAGATGCCGATGCGGACGATCGGCATGCTGCTCGGCATCCCCGAGGAGGACCAGGAGGCGATCCGCGACGTGATCGACGACGGCCTCCGCCTCGACGACGACAGCGCGATGCCCGAGTTCGACCCCGCGCAGCTCGGACAGGCGTCGGTCTTCGAGGACTACATCGAGTGGCGGGCGTCGAACCCCTCCGACGACCTCATGACCGAGATGCTCCAGGCCGAATTCGAGGACGAGACGGGCACCACGCGCCGACTCACCCGCGAGGAGGTCCTCAACTACGTCAACCTGATCGCGGCAGCGGGAAACGAGACGACCACCCGCTTGATCGGCTGGACGGGCAAGGTCCTCGCCGAGCACCCGGACCAGCTCGCGGAGCTCGTTGCAGATCGCTCCCTGGTCCCCAACGCGATCGAGGAGCTGCTGCGCTTCGAGGCGCCCTCACCCGTGCAGGCCCGCTACGTCACCACCGACGTCGAGCACTACGGCCAGACCGTGCCGGAGGGCAGCGTGGCGCTGTTGCTCACCGCTTCGGCGAACCGCGACGACCGGGCGTTCCCGAACGGCGACAGCTTCGACATCCATCGCGACATCGGCCACCACGTCAGCTTCGGTTACGGCATCCACTTCTGCCTCGGCGCGGCCCTGGCCCGCCTCGAGGGACGGGTCGCGCTCGACGAGGTGCTGAAGCGCTTCCCCTCCTGGGAGGTCGACTGGGACCACGCCGTGCAGGCACGCACCTCGACGGTGCGCGGCTGGGAGAAGCTCCCCGTCATCACCAACTGACCAGGAGCCGGCGTCAGGCCCCGTCGCCGCACGCCCGCCCGGGCGCTACGCGCCCGCTGCGACTACGGGACGGGCGAGAACGACGCGTTGAACTGCGACGCGCCGCTGTCGGGCACGCGCGGCTGGCGCCACACCTCGACGGGGAACGACACCGTGACCAGCGACGAGAACAACCACAACAGGTTGCGGTCCTCGTCGGAGATCCCGTCGAGCGCGACGCTCTTCAGGTAGTCCTGGCTCTCGTCGAGGCGAGGCATCGCGACGTCGTAGAACGCCTGCAGCTCCTCCATCGTCGAGTCGACGCGCTTGGCGAACCGCTCGGTCTCGGTGGGCAGGATCCAGTCGGAGTACTGCTCGAGGTCGGCGAACTGTGCGGGTAGTGAGGCCATGTAGGTAGCTCCTGTCAGGATCCGGCCGCGAGGTTCACCGGCGTGCCGGTCTC
>DATEEV010000235.1:0-23743 GCA_035281005.1 Microthrixaceae bacterium
CGATCGACCTGCCGCGCGATTCGCAGCCTGGTACGAGATCTTCCCGCGTTCGCAGGGCACCGACCCGACCCGTAGCGCCACCTTCCGTGAGGCCGAGGCGCGTCTGCCGGCCATCGCCGCGATGGGCTTCGACACCCTGTACATGACGCCCATCCATCCCATCGGGCACACCAAACGCAAAGGGCCCAACAACAGCCTGGTTGCTGGTCCGAACGATCCCGGTAGCCCATATGCGACCGGCAACGAGTTCGGCGGCCATGACGCGATCGCACCTGAGCTGGGCACACTCCAGGATTTCAGGCATTTTCTCGGCGCGGCGCGCGAGTCGGGGTTGGAGCTGGCTATGGATTTCGCGATCCAGGTCTCGCCCGACCATCCGTGGGTCACGGAGCACCCGGAGTGGTTCCACCACCTTCCCGACGGCACGATCCGCTACGCCGAGAACCCCCCCAAGCGCTACCAGGACATCCACCCGATCAACTTCTGGCCGGAGGAGGAGGCCCGCCTCGCGCTGTGGAACGCCTGCCACGAGATCCTGGAGTTCTGGATCGGGCACGGGGTCCGCATCTTCCGCGTCGACAATCCCCACACCAAGCCGCTCGCGTTCTGGGCCTGGCTGTTGCCCGAGGTGTGGGCTGATCACCCCGACGTGGTGTTCCTCGCCGAGGCGTTCACCCACCCGGCGATGATGCACGAGCTCGCCGCGATCGGGTTCAGCCAGAGCTACACCTACTTCACCTGGCGCACCTCTGCCTACGAGCTGCGCAGCTACGTCGAGGAGCTGGCCTTCGGCCCGCACGCAGCGACGTTCCGCCCGAACTTCTGGCCGAATACGCCCGACATCCTCTCCGGGCCGTTGCGGAACGGGCCGCGGGCCGCATTCGAGATCCGGGCGGTGCTCGCCTCGCTGCTCGCACCGAGTTGGGGGGTGTACTCCGGGTTCGAGCTGTGCGAGAACAGCCCGGCCTCCCCGGACAACGAGGAGTACCACGACTCGGAGAAGTACCGCATCGTCGAGCGGGACTGGACGGATCCCGATTCCCTGGCACCGCTGCTCCGCCGGCTCAACGAGATCCGCCGCGCCCATCGCAGCGTGGGTCGGCTCGACAACATCCGCTTCCACGACACCGAGGACCCCGACGTCCTGGCGTTCTCCCGGCGCGACGGCGAGGACGTGCTGCTGGTCGTGGTGAACCTCGACCCCCACGTGCCGCACGAGACGATGGTCCGGCTCGACCTCGGCGCGCTCGGCCTCGCTGACGGCCAGCGCTTCGACGTCCACGACGAATTGAGCGCACTCGTGGGTGAGTCCGGCGACCGTTGGACGTGGAACGGCTGGCACAACTACGTCCGCCTCGATCCCGCGGAGCGGGTCGGACACGTCTTCGCGGTCACGGCGCTCTGAACGGGCGCTTGCCGCGCTGAACCGGGCTCGACCGTCATAGGCTTCGGGCACCGTGGAGCCCGCACCGCACGCCTGGTACCGCGACGCGGTCTTCTACGAGGTCATGATCCGCGGGTTCCAGGACTCCGACGGAGACGGCATCGGCGACCTGCCGGGATTGATCAACCGGCTCGACCACCTCAACTGGCTCGGCGTCGACTGCATCTGGCTGCTGCCGTTCTACCGGTCACCGCTGCGCGACAACGGCTACGACATCAGCGATTACCTGACCGTCCATGAGGACTTCGGGAAGGTCGACGACGTCGCCCGGCTGCTGGAGGAGACGCACCGTCGCGGGATGCGGGTGATCGCCGACCTCGTCGTCAACCACACCAGCGACCAGCACCCGTGGTTCCTCGAGTCGCGGACGTCGCGGACCAACTCGCGGGCGGACTGGTACGTGTGGCACGACGACGACGAACTTTGGTCCGAGGCCCGGATCATCTTCGTCGACACCGAGCCGTCGAACTGGACGTGGTGCGACCAACGCGAGCAGTTCTACTGGCACCGCTTCTTCGCCCATCAGCCCGACCTGAACTTCGACTGCCCAGAGGTCTCCGAGGCGATGTTCGACGTGATGGGCCACTGGCTCGGGATGGG
Organism: Microthrixaceae bacterium; assembly: GCA_035281005.1. Taxonomy (GTDB): domain Bacteria; phylum Actinomycetota; class Acidimicrobiia; order Acidimicrobiales; family Microtrichaceae; genus DATEEV01. The sequence continues at coordinate 2,045 of DATEEV010000235.1, forward strand.
CCTCGACGGCTTCCGTCTCGACGCCGTGCCCTACCTGTTCGAACGCGACGGGACCAACGGCGAGAACCTGCCACAGACCCACGTCTGGTTGCGGGAGCTGCGACGCCGGGTGGACGAGTCGTATCCCGGGCGGGTGCTGCTGGCGGAGGCGAACCAGCCGCCCCGTGACGTCGTGGACTACTTCGGCTCCGGCGACGAGTGTCACATGGTCTTCCACTTTCCCCTCATGCCCCGGATGTTCAAGTCGCTGCGCGACCATCGCGCCGACACGATCGAGGCGGCTCTGGCCGACACCCCACCGGTGCCCGACGGCTGCCAGTGGGGGGTGTTCCTCCGGAACCACGACGAGCTCACCCTGGAGATGGTCACCGACGAGGAGCGCTCGTTCATGTATCGGCACTACGCGCCGGAACCGGGAATGCGGCGCAACGTCGGGATCGGGCGGCGCCTCTTCCCGCTCGTCGACGACGACCGTCGTCAAGCCGAGCTGTTGCACTCCCTGCTGTTGTCGATGCCGGGGAGCCCGGTGCTCTACTACGGCGACGAGATCGGGATGGGGGAGCGCATCGAGCTCGGGGACCGCGACCCCGTCCGAACCCCGATGCAGTGGGATTCGACACCCAACGGGGGCTTCAGCACTGCTCCGGCGGAGTCGGTCTACCTCCCGTCGATCGACGAGGGCCCCTACGGGTACCCGACGCGCAACGTCGCCGTGCAGCGCCAGGATCCTCATTCGTTCCTCCGGTGGCTGCGCGACATGCTGCTCGTCCGCCACGAGATCGGCATCATGGGCACCGCCGATTACGAGCCCGTCGTCACCGGCCACCCCTCGGTGTTCGGGTTCGTGCGCCACGGCGATGGTCGATCCGTCCTGTGCCTCACCAACCTGCTCGACGCCCCGTCGGTCGCGATGCCCGACGTGGGTGTGGCCGGCCTCGAGCCGCTGGCCCTCGCGGCGGGCGCCACCGTCGACGTGACGACCGTGTCACTCCCGGCCTTCGGGTGGGCCTGGTGCCGCATCGGTCCGTTGCCCCTCGAAGCGGCTCCGACGACCGATGCCGCGCTGCTAGAACCCTGACATCGCCAACGAGCCCACTCCCCTCGAGCCCGAGCCCGACGCGCACGTCGACCCGGACGCGCTGATCGCCGCCCTCACCGCGCGCCTCGGCGACTGGCTCCCGGGCCGTCGTTGGTACGGCGGCGACGTGGCCCCGGTGTCGGTCACCCCGCTCTTGCTGAGACCGGTGAACGAATCGTGGCCGCTGCTGGTCCGGTGCCCGGTGGAGGTGCGAGACGCCGGCGGACGGTCGACCGTCTACCACCTGCTGATCGGACTCGATCCGCTCCGCCCCGAGACGGTCGCTCCCGACGACGTCATCGCGGAGGTTGCCGGGTCCGGCACGTCACCGTCGATCGTGTGCTTCACCGCAGAGGCCGACCCGCGGCTGCGGGAGGTGCTCGCGGCGGTGGTGGCACCCGACGTCACGATCCGACGCTCGACGATCCTCGGCGGCGACTACTCGAACACCGTCATCGTCTACGACGACCGTTGGATGCTGAAGCTGTTCCGCCGCCTCGACCACGGTCCCAACCCCGACGCCGAGGTGCCCGTCGGCCTCGGGCGGGCCGGCTTCACCGATGTCGCGCCGATCCCGGTGTCCACCTGGTGCGAGGACGGCGCGGACCTCGCCGTGATGCGACCGTTCTTCCCCGACGCGATCGACGGGGTCGCGGTGGCGTCGGAATCGGTGGGCGAGTGCCTCTCGACGCGTCGGGCGCCGGAGCAGACGCGGCTCGACCCCGCCGACATCGGCACCGAGCTCGGCAAGGTCGTTGCCCGGATGCATTTGGGCCTGGCCGCGGCGTTCGGGCAGGAGCCGCTCCGCGGCCCCGCCCTCGCGGAGCTCCTGGTCGAGCGACTCGACGCGGTCCATGTGGAAGGGCTCGACCTCGCTCCGGTGCGTGCCGTCTACGCCGCGCTCGCGTCGGCCGACGACCTGGGCGCGGCCATCCGGATCCATGGCGACCTCCACCTCGGGCAGGTGCTGCGCTCGAAGCGCGACTGGTGGGTCGTCGACTTCGAAGGGGAGCCGACCCGATCGCTCGAGGAGCGTCGCGCCCCGGGACCACCGTTGCGCGACGTGGCGGGGATGGTGCGGAGCTTCGGTTACGCGGCCGAGTTCGGGCTCCGTGCCGAGCGCGACGATGGACTCGAAGCCGAGGCGGGGGGTCAGTCCGACGAGAGCGAGCTCGATCGCCGAGAGCCCGCGCTGCTCGCCGAGGCCTGGCAGGAGCGCGCGGAGCGGGCATTCGTGCTCGCCTACTCGGCCACCGACGGCGTCGATCAGCTCCTGCCGCGCTCGCCGGCATCGCGCGACGCTTTGTTGCGGGTGCTCGAGCTCGACAAGGCGCTCTATGAGCTCGCCTACGAGGAGGCGCACCGGCCTCACCTCACGGCGATCCCGCGACGAGCGGTGGCCCGGCTGACCGCCGACGACCACCACCGCCGTTGGTGAGGTGCCCATGAGCTCGCTGCCCGGCCCGGGCCCGGCCGCCGCGGACATCGGCGAGCTCGATCTGCACCTCTTCGCGGAAGGTCGTCACCGACGACTCTGGAAGATGCTCGGCGCGATACCCGTCGGTGGAGGGCCGGGCGACGGCGGAGTGCGCTTCGCCGTGTGGGCCCCCAATGCGGGCCGCGTCGACGTGATCGGGGACTGGAACGACTGGTCGGGTGACTCCCTGGAGTCGATCGGCGCCGGCGTGTGGGCGGGCCGGGTCGGTGCGGCCCGGGAGGGGAGTCGCTACCGCTACCGGCTGGAGCTCGCCGGTGGGGACCGGGCGACGCGCGCCGACCCGATGGCGGCCGCGGCCGACGTGCCACCGGGCACCGCGAGCGTGGTGACGGGGCCGAATCGCCACGAGTGGAGCACGGCCGACTGGCGCGAGCGTCGCTCGGTCCGCAACGCGGAGCGCCTCTCGGTCTACGAGGTCCACGCCGGCTCGTGGCGGCGGCATCCGGACGGTCGTCCTCACGGCTACCGCGAGCTCGCCGAACCGCTCGCAGCGCACGTGGCGGGCCTCGGGTTCACCCACGTCGAGCTCATGCCCCTCGCGTTGCACCCGTTCGGTGGCTCGTGGGGCTACCAGGTGACCGGCTACTACGCGCCCGACCCCCGAGGCGGCAGCGCGGATGACCTCCGCTTCCTCGTCGACACCCTCCACTCGGCCGGGGTCGGAGTGATCGTCGACTGGGTCCCCGCGCACTTCCCCCGCGACGAGGGCGGGCTGGCCCGCTTCGACGGCACGGCCCTGTACGAGCACGAGGACCCGCGTCGCGGCGAGCACCCCGACTGGGGCACCCTCGTGTTCAACCACGGCCGCCATGAAGTTCGGGAGTTCCTCGTCGCCAACGCTCTGTGGTGGCTCGAGGAGTTCCGCGTCGACGGGCTCCGCGTCGACGCGGTCGCATCGATGCTCTACCTCGACTACAGCCGAGCGCCGGGAGAGTGGGAGCCGAACGTCCATGGCGGACGAGAGGACCTCGATGCAGTCGCGTTCGTCCGGGAGCTCAACTCGGTGGTGGCCGAGGAGCACCCCGGCGCACTGGTGATCGCCGAAGAGTCGACCGCCTGGCCCGGCGTCACCGCACCGGTGGACGAGGGCGGCCTCGGGTTCTCCCGCAAATGGAACCTGGGCTGGATGCACGACACCCTCGGCTTCCTCGAGCGCGAGCCGGTGCACCGTCGTTTCCACCATGGCGAGCTGGTGTTCCCGATGCACTACGCGTTCGACGAGCGATGGGTCCTGCCGCTCAGCCACGACGAGGTGGTCCACGGCAAGCGATCGCTGCTCGGTCGGATGCCGGGTGACGAATGGCAGCGCCTCGCCAACCTCCGGTGCCTCTTCGCACTGCAGTGGTCGATGCCGGGCTCGCCGTTGCTGTTCATGGGTGGAGAGCTGGCCCAGGAGCGCGAGTGGTCCCACGACCGCGAGATCGACTGGTCGGAGGGAGCCGCGCCGGGTCGGTCCGAGATCGCCGCGCTGGTGGCCGACCTGAACCGGACGGCCGAGGCCCATCCCGCACTGTGGCGTGGCGACGACGTGGCTGGATCGGCGTGGTGGCTCGACGCGGACCGGGTCGACGAGTCCACCTTCGCCTTCGGCCGCTACGACCCGGTCGACGGCGGCACCGCGCTGTGCATCGCCAACCTCACGCCGGTGCCCCGGCCCGGGTACCGCGTCGGGTTGCCGTCCGACGGGCACTGGAGCGTGGTCCTGTCGACCGACGACCCGCGCTACGGGGGTACCGGCCATGACGTGGGCCGTCCGATCGCCGATCCCGACACGCCGTGGCAGGGACAGGACCGTTCGGCAGTGATCGGCCTGCCGCCGCTCGCGATGGTCTGGATCGCCAGCCCCGCGCCCGCGTGAGCGTCAACTCCGGCCGATAGCCTGCCCGCGTCATGTCCGATCAGCCCTACGAGCCGCCCGGCAGCTACCCGTCCGGACCGCCCCCGACCGCACCTGCCGGAGCGACCGCGACGTGCTACCGCCATCCCGATCGCCGCGCCGGAGTGGGGTGCCAGCGCTGTGGCCGTCCGATCTGCCCGTCGTGCATGGTCACCGCCTCGGTCGGCTTCCAGTGCCCCGAGTGCGCGAACGCGGGAGCGAAGGGCCAGCGTCTCGTCGACGTGCACCGCCGACGGACTCGACCGGTGGTCACGATCACCCTCATCGCGATCAACGTCGCCGTGTTCGTGCTGGCATCGGTCTCCCAGGCCCGGTTGTCACCGACCGGTGTCAGCGGTGACGTCAACAGCGACTACGGCCTCTTCTCGGCGTGCGTCGGGAACGGGGAATGGTGGCGTCTGGTCACTTCGGGGTTCCTGCACGCCGGCGTGTTGCACCTCGCGATGAACATGTGGGCGCTCTACGTGCTCGGGTCCGTGCTCGAGGTCGAGCTCGGCAAGGCGCGGTACCTCCTCGTGTACTTCGTCAGCCTCCTGGGCGGGGCGCTGGGCGTGGTGATGGTCGACCGAATGGGCTCTCCGGGATTGACCGTCGGGGCCTCCGGAGCGATCTTCGGCTTGCTCGGTGCCCTCGTGGTGCTCCAACTCAGCCGAGGGGTCAATCCGCTGGCCTCGGGCCTCGCCGGGGTGATCGGCATCAACCTGGTGATCACCTTCGCCATCCCGGGCATCTCGATCGGGGGTCACATCGGCGGACTGCTGGTCGGGGGGCTCGTCGGCGCGATGCTGCTGCTGGGCGGCAAGCCCCTGCACCAACAGCCCGACGGCGAGCAGATCGGCCGCAGCGTCGCGGTGGGCGCGGTCGGCGCCGGCTGCCTGTTCGTCGCGCTCGTGGTGGCGCAGTCGATCTTCGCGCCCCAGGCCCTCTTCCTCTGTCCGGCCTGACGGGCCTGCTCGAAGCCGCCGCTCTCAGAACCGCTGCTGCAGGTTCCGCATCGAGCGGCGCCAGACATGATGTAGGACCGGGACCGACAGCCACGCGCCGATCGGCCCGCCCAGCCACCACGGGAAGAACAGCCGTTCCTTCCACACGAAGCGGGTCCGGCCGCGCCGCCGCGCCGACAGCCGGAACTCGCCCACTCCGGTGACGAGGCCGGTGTGGCGCACCCCCATCGCGCGGCCCGGGTCCCACCGGGTGATCTCCATCCGGTCGGTGAGCCGGAACGGTCCGACGCGGGTGTCGCAGTCGAACGTCGTCCCCACCCCTTCGGTGCGGTGAGAGGTGAACCGGATGGCCACGGCGTCCTCCATCCACTGCACGTGCGATCCGATGTCGGCCAGGTCCGCCCAGACCGCCGCGGGCGCGGCATCGAGGCGGACCGAGACCGTGAGGCGCGCCATCGACCCCAACGTAGGACCGGTCGCGACTTGGCCGTGAATCGACCCGGCTGCCAGCATCGATCAAGTGCAGCACGACCAGACCGCAGGCCCGATCGCCGACATCGCGAACGACACCACCCCGACCGCGGTCGACGGAGTGCCGGGCCGCTTCACCACCGTGATCCCCGACGGATGGCGCGTGATGTACGCCTTCGGCGGGGTCACGATGGCGACGGCGCTGCGGGCGATCGAGGCCGCTGTCGACCGACCCGACCTGCGCCTCGTCACCGCGGACGCGACGTTCTGCGCCGCGGTCCCGTGCGGTCCCGTGGCGATCGAGGTCGAGGTGCTCCGCGATGGCCGGAACGGCGCTCAAGCCCAGGCCCGGTTGTGGTCGACCGACGACCCTGCGGGGGCGCGCGGGTCGGACCTGCTGGTCACCGCGGTGCTGGGGGCGGACCGGCCCGGGCTCAGCTCGATGACGTCGGAGTTCCCCACTGACGCCGGCCATCCGGACACTTCCCTGATCCGACAGCCACCTGCCGACGGCGCCGGGTTCCCCCAGGTGCCGTATCACGACCAGACCGACTTCCGCCTCGCGGTCGGCGGCGCGGCGTGGTCGAGGGACGTGGAGCCTCGGGGCGACGCGCGATCGGTCTCGTGGTTCCGATTCCTGCGCCCACCCGTTCGCGACGACGGAACGTGGGAGCCGGCCACGATGGCGGTTCCCGCCGACATCCTCGGTCCGGCCGTGGTGGAGGCCACCGGCCGGCCCAACGGCTTCTTCTTCGTCGTGACGCTGCAGATGTCGGTGCAGTGGTTCGCCCCGATGCGCACCGAGTGGCTCTGCCAGCACACCCGCGCGCACCACGTCGGCAACGGCTTCTCCACCGGCGTCGCCGAGCTGTGGAGCGACGAGCGCGAGCTGGTGGGCCTCGCCACCCAGTGCGCGATGCTCCGCGACATGAAGCCAGGCTGATCACCGGCCCATTCGGCGACCGTCGATCACGTCGCCCGGGTGGCTCGGTAGGTGGACACGTGTCGGGGGCTCTCACCCTCGACGTAGGGAGACCGGTCCAGGCCGGCCCAGCGGGCGTCGAGCCCCAGGCCGGCGCGGGCTGCCCGCAGGTCGAGCGCGGAGGGATCGATCCATCGCACCGTCCACCGGCGAAGCTCGAGGTCATCACCGGACGAGGTGACATGGCAGCCGCGGATCAGTCGCGTCGCAGGGTCGGTGTCGGTGTGGATGCGCACCCCGTCGGTGTCGGGGCTCGCCACCAGGCGACGTGATCGACGGGGTGGTGGTGCGACGATCATGAGCTCCACGACCAGGCGACCTCCCGGCGTCAGGCGCGCGGCGGCGCCCTCGAGCATGCGCTGCGGCGCGTGCTCGGCGATGAGGTTGGCGACGAGGTTGTTCGCGGCGAGCACCACCTCGAAGGGCCCGTCCGGCCAGGTCGCCGGGTCGCCGGCGTCGCCGCGGATCCCGGCGACCTCGACCCGGTCCCGGCGGGCGCGGGCGGCGAGCCGCTCGAGCATGGCCGCGGACGAGTCGAGCCCGCAGACCGACCATCCTCTCCGCGCGAGCGGCACCGCGAGCGTGCCGGTCCCCACGCCCAACTCGAGCAGGCGGCCCGCGCCAGGCACGCCGAGGAGCTCCACGACCTCCGCCGAGCGCTCGCCGTCGGGGTACCAGTCGTCGTAGACATCGGCGAAGGCGTCACCGTAGGCAGCGACACCACTCCACGAAGTGGGGCGCTCTCTCGGACCATCGGACACCCCGCGAGTCTGGCCCGCCGGGTGGCCGGGGGCAGTCGCCGGGTCTGCCACACGACGGGGTAAGAATGAGCCGGCGCCGCCGCGCGGCCGCAGCTCACATGCAGCCGACCCTCCCGACCCCCGATCGCGTCCCGGTGCCCCCAGGTGCACCGGCTTCGTCATGGGCTGCACCGGGTGCCGCGACGCCCCAACCCGCACCAGCGGCGCCAACCGAGCGGTCGACCGCGAGCGTCGCGCCCCCGAGGCCCCCGAACCTGCGCGACAGCCCGGTCGGTCGGCTCCAGCCGCGCACTGTGGGCTCGATCCTCGACGGAGGGTTCGACGTGTTGCGCTACCGGTTCGGGACCCTGATGGCCCTCGCCGCGACCTTCGTGCTGCCGTTGTACGCGATCCCCGCGGCGTTCAACTTCGCCCAGATCGCCACCACCACCGACGGCGTCGGTGATCCGGGCAGGCCCTGGATCGGCGTGACTGAGCTGTCCGGGGCGTCGGATTCCGGCGACCCATTGCTGACGTGGATCGCGGTGGTCGGTAGTTCGCTCGGCATCGCCCTGGTCGGGGTCTCGGTCGGCCATCTCTGTGCCCAGTGGCTGATGGGGGCGGATCCGCGTTATGGCGACGTGCTGAGGGCGACCGTCCGTCGACTGCCGGTGCTCGTCGTGGCCTGGGCCCTGGTCCTGCCCCTCAAGGCCCTCGGCGCAGCAGTGTGCTTCGTCGGGGTCGTGTTCCCGATCGCGGCGTTCAGCGTGCTGTCGCCGGTGATCGCGGCCGAGGGAGTGGGGCCGATCGCCTCGATCGCCCGGTCCTGGCGTCTCACGACGCGGCGACTGTTCCCGATGATCGTGCTGGTCGTGATCGGCGCGGTCGTGTCGGGTGCCGTGTCCACCCTGCTGTCGATCGCCGCGGGCATCCTGTTGTCGGTGTGGGAGACGGCGTGGTGGGTGTGGATCGCGGTCGCGGCCGTGAACATCCTGGTCGAGCTGTTGCTCGCCCCGGTGGTGGCGGGCTGGGCGTCGCTGGCGTACCTCGATCTCCGCGTGCGCACCGAGGGCCTCGACCTCGAGCTCGAATCGGTGGACCTCTTTGCCCCGGCGGCGGTCGGGAACGCCCAATGATCGGGAGCGCCCGATGATCGGGCAGGCACCGTGATCGCGTGGTGGGAGCCGATTCCTCGCTCCGAGGTGCGCGACGTCGCCGAGGAGGTGTTCGACCGGCCCGAGTTCCGACGCGACAAGAGCCTGATCGATCGTCTCGTCGACTGGCTCAGCGACCTGTTCCCGGAGCCTCGCACCGGTGGGGGCGAGTTCGCGGCAGCGGGGAACCTGCTGCTGTACCTGTTCCTGGCGGCACTGATCGCGCTCGTCGCGTGGCTCGTCGTCCGGATCGTGCGGGGCCGGCTGCCGCGGTCACCGCGCCGCGAGCGCGACGAGGCCACGATCGAGCTCACCGGCTCACGTCCTCCCGTCGACTGGGCCGCTGAGGCCGAGGCCGCCGAGTCGGAGGGTCGCTGGAAGGAAGCGCTGGCGTGTCGCTACCGAGAGCTCGTCGCCGAGCTGCTCGAGCGTGGTGTGGTGCCGGACGTGGCCGGGCGGACCACGGGTGAGCTGCGCGCCGACGTGGCCGCCCAGGCCCCGGCGGCCGCTGCGTCGTTCTCGGAGGCCACCGAACTGTTCGAGCTCGCCTGGTACGCCGACCTGCCGACCGGGCCCGAGGAGAACCGCCGGTTCCGGCAGCTCGCGGATCGGGCCCGTCTCGCCAGTGCTCCCGGTCGTGTCGAGGAACCGGCTCTGGTGGGCGTATGAGCCGTAGAGGGATCGTCGTCGGCCTGTTCATCGTGGCGGTCGTGGTCGTCATCGCGGTCCTCGGCGGGCGCGGTGATCCCGCGCCCTACGACCTCGACTCGGCAACTCCTCGTGGCTACAAGGCGTACCGGGTGGTGCTCGAGGAGCTCGGCGTGGGCGTCGAGCGGCCGGCGCTCGACGAGCTCGGCCCGTCCACCACCGAGCGATACGGCGTCGTGGTCGTCGTCGACGGTGGTGGAGCGAGCGAGGCGGAGGTGGAGCGGCTTCGCTCGTTCGCCTCGGCCGGAGGACGCGTCGTCGCCGTGGGGCCGATCGCCGGCCTGGGAGCGACGGCCGTGGTCGACGATCCCGGGTCGACCTTCGAGTCGAGTGGCGAGCTCGCGCCTGAGGACTGTGAGATCGCCGGAGCCGAGGACGTGCGTGGCCTGCTCGATCCGACCTTCGCACGATTGCACATCCCTGACGGCGGGACCGGCTGCTTCGGTGACGGCGACGGGGTGATCGTCGCTGCGATCGACGAGGGCCGGGGAGAGATCGTCACCCTGGCGTCCCCCGAGCTGTTCACCAACGACACCATGCGGCCCCGCGATCAGGAGATCGACGAGGACGCCCCCGCGCCGATGCCGGACAACGTCGTGCTGGCCGTCGGACTGAGCGCGCCGGACGGCGTCGGCCCGGTCGCGGTGATCGACGAGCTCACGGCGGCCCCACTGGTCACCGGTGAGCGGACCCTCGGCGACCTGTTGTCGCCGGGCGTACAGCTCGGCCTCTGGCAGCTGGTCGCGGCGTTCGCGTTCTACGCGTGGTGGCGTGGTCGGCGTCACGGACGACTGGTCGCCGAACCGTTGCCGGTCGAGATCGCAGGCTCGGAGCTGGTCTCGGCGGTCGGCAACCTGATGGAGCGCCAGGGCGACGTGGTCTCGACCGCTGCGGTACTGCGTCACGAGGTGGTCCGTCAGCTCTGCGAACGCCTGGGGGTGCCGCCGACGATCCCCGTCGAGTCGCTCGCGGCCCTGGTCGCGCAACGATCAGGGCGCGACCCCGACCTGGTGCTCGATGCCCTGTCGTCCCGTCCCGTCGCGTCGCCGGCCGATCTGGTCCGTCTCGTCGACGATCTCGAATCGATCCGCCCGGAGGTGGTCCATGTCTGACACGCCCGAGACTCCGTCACCCGTCACCGATGAACCGGTCGCCGAGTCCGGCCCGCGCGAGGCGCTGCTGTCGCTGCGCTCCGAGGTGGCCAAGGTCGTGGTCGGGCAGGAGGGTGCAATGTCGGGCCTCGTCGCTGCACTCCTGGTCCGGGGTCACGTGCTGTTGGAGGGCGTGCCTGGAGTGGCCAAGACGCTGCTGGTGAAGACGGTGGCGCACGCGCTCTCGCTCGACTTCTCGCGGGTGCAGTTCACGCCTGACCTCATGCCGTCGGACGTCACCGGACAGTCGATCCTCGACCACGCCGACGGCAGCTTCCGGTTCCGCGAGGGTCCCGTGTTCACGAACCTGCTGCTCGCGGATGAGATCAACCGCACCCCGCCGAAGACCCAGGCCGCGCTGCTCGAGGCGATGGAGGAGCGTCAGGTGACCGTCGAGGGCAGTGCTCGTGCGCTGCCGGACCCATTCGTGGTCGTCGCCACCCAGAACCCGGTCGAGTACGAGGGCACCTACCCGCTGCCCGAGGCACAGCTCGACCGGTTCCTGTTCAAGCTCACGGTGGGCTACCCGACCTTCGAACAGGAGACCGCGGTGCTCGATCGGCACCATCGCGGCCTCGATCCCCACGACATCGCCGGCGCGGGCGTGCGTCCCGTCGCCTCCGCGGCGGATCTCGCCGCGGCCCGCGTCGAGGTGGACCGCATCGTGGTCGAGCCGCCGGTCATGGCCTACATCGTCTCGCTGTGCCGGGCGACGCGGGACAGCCCGTCGGTGTTGCTCGGCGTGTCGCCTCGCGGCGCGGCGTCGCTCCTGCGTGCCGCGAAGGCGTGGGCCTGGCTGTCGGGCCGAGGCTTCGTCACGCCCGACGAGGTCAAGGCCGTCGCCAAGCCCGCATTGCGCCACCGTCTGGCCGTCCGCCCGGAGCTCGAGCTCGAGGGCACGACCGCGGACGGCGTGCTCGACTCGATCCTGGCCACGGTCCCGGCGCCGCGCTGATCGTCGTGGGGTTCGTTCCCACCCGCCGGCTCGCGATCGTGGCGTTCGTCGTCGGCGTCGCGCTCCTCTTCTACCCCGGTGAGCTTCCGGGAGGGCTGTGGGGATCGCTGGCGTTGGTGAACGGGCTGCTGCTGGCGGTCGCGGTGGTCGACTCCCTCATGGCTCCGTCCTCTCGATGGATCCGCGTCGAACGCGTGCACCCGCCGATGGTGGTGCTGGGCGCCACTGCACCGCTGAGCTGGGCCGTCACCAACGACGGCTCCCGACGGGCTCGGGTCTCGCTCGCTGACGCGCTGGGACCCTCGCTGCACGCGAGCATCACGCGAGTCGCCCTCGTCGTTCCACCCCACGGCGACGTGGTCGCGACCACCGACTTCCGACCGTCGCGGCGCGGTCGATTCGACCTGTCGGAGGTCACCCTGCGCCTCGCCGGGCCGCTCGGGCTCGCCTCGCGGGAGTCCCGTCGCACGGTACGAACGATCCTGCGGGTCCACCCGCCGTTCCGAAGTCGAGACGAGGCCGAGCTGCGGATCCGCAAGGCCCGGATCCTCGAGGTCGGCCTCCGATCGGCGAGGGGCCTGGGTGGTGGGACCGAGTTCGAACAGCTCCGGGAGTACTCCCCCGACGACGAGTTCCGGAAGGTCGACTGGGCGGCCTCGGCGCGCATGGGCAAGCCGATCGTGCGCACCTACCGGCCGGAGCGCAACCAAACGGTCATCGTGATGTTCGACAGCGGTCGCCTGATGGCGGCGCGGGTCGGTGACGCGCCCCGCCTCGAGCACTCGATGGACGCGACGATCATGCTCAGCCATGTCGCGACCCGTCTCGGTGACCGCGTCGGGATGGTGACCTTCGACGCGGTGCCGCGCGCGATCGTGCCGCCATCTCGATCACACGACCAGACCGCCCGCATCACCGAGGCCCTCTATGCCCTGGAGCCCGCGCTGACCGAGGCGGATTACCGGGGGGCGTTCACCGCCATGACCTCGCGGTTCCGCCGTCGCTCGCTGATCGTGGTGCTGTCGGACCTCATCGAGCAGTCGGTGGAGGAGTCGCTGCTGCCCGCGCTGCCGATGCTGCTTCGGCGTCACGTCGTGCTGGTCGGCGCGGTCCGCGACCCTGAGGTCGTGGCCTGGGCCGGGTCGACCGCGACCGAGCCCTCCGACGCCTACCGCCGGGCGGCGGCGACGAATTCGCTCGCCGAGCGCGATCGATTGGTGGCGCGGTTGCGGGGGATGGGCGTCACCGTGGTCGATGCGCCACCCGGGCGCCTCGCGACGTCACTGACCGACGCCTACCTGCACATCAAGTCCACCGGTCGGCTCTGAAGCAACAGGGTCTCCCTCCTGATCATCCAGCCCGCCTCGGTAACCGCTGGATGCCGCGATGCGGCCCTGCCCGAAGGCGTAGACGAGGAACGCGATCTCGACGACGACGCCGATGCCGACCCGGGCCCAGGTCGGTAGGTTCGACGGTGTCACCCACGCCTCGATGAAGCCGGCGACGACGAAGGTCAGGATCACGCCCACGACCAGCACCACGGCCCGAAGGCCCTCCTCCGCGAGGGCGGAGGCGCGGGTCCGGTCGCCCGGCGCGATCAGGGTCCAGCCGAGCCGCAACCCGGCCCCACCGGCGATGACGATGGAGGTCAGCTCGAGCAGGCCGTGGGGCGTGATGAGGCCCCAGAACTGCGAGCCCTGCCCGGCCGCGTGCATCACCGCGCCCACCGTCCCGATGCTCGCCCCGTTCGTGACCAGCACGATCGCCGTGGGGATGCCGGCGAGGATCCCCGTGGCGAACGCCAGGAACGACACCTGGATGTTGTTGACCGTCACCTTGGTCTGGAAGGCGGCGGCGGCGTCGGACCGGTAGTACTCGGCGAAGTCGCGCTCGGCGATGAGCGTCTGGGTCTCGGGGTCGACGAGGGCGGACCGGGCATCGTCGCTCCCGGAGAGCCAGAACCCCATCGCGACGGCCGGCGCGAGCAGGAGGAAGGCCGCGACCGCGATCTGGCGCCGACATTCCCAGACCGCGGCGGGGAACGTCCGGGTGAAGAAGGTGAGGATCGCGGTGCCCGGGTGGCTGCGCTTCCGGTAGATCGTGCCGCGGGCGAGGCCGAGCACGTAGCTCAGCCGAGCGATGAGCGCGACGTCGTCGTACCGGGTGCGCACGTGGGCGAGGTGGGCCGATGTGCGCTGGTACAGGTCGACCATCTCGGCGAGCTCGGAGCTCGTGAGCCGGCGGGCGCCGCGCCGGGCGCGGGTCGCGTACTCCTCGAGGCGGGACCAGGAGCCCTGGTGCAGCGCGATGTAGCGGTCCAGGTCCATGCCGCCCGTCACGGTACCGTGACGGGCGATGGCCGCCGTTGCATCGCCGAGTGCATTCCCGCCGACGCGGACCGGGATCATCACCCCCGAGGCCGTGGTCCTCGAGCTGCCCGCGGCGGGGGTTGCCACACGACTCCTCGCTCGGTTCGTCGATCTGGCGTTGCAGGGCGCGATCCTGCTGGTAGGGATCCTCGTGGTCACCCAGCTGTTCCTCAGCTCCGGTGCCACCGACTCGGTCGCGGTACGCGTCGCGGTGTGGATCCTGGTGATCGTCGTGCTGTTCGGGCTCCCGATCGTCACCGAGGCGCTCTGGCACGGGCGGACGCCGGGCAAGGCGCTGCTGGGCCTCCGGGCGGTCACCATCGACGGCGGGCCGATCGAGACCCGGCACGCCGTGGTCCGCGGCCTGTTCCTGCTCGTCGACGTCTACATGACGCTCGGCCTGATCCCCGCGCTGATGACCCGGCGCTCGCAACGCTTCGGCGACCTCGCGGCCGGCACCTTCGTACTGGCCGAGCGCGGCGCCTCCGGCCCGGCGACGCCCATCGCGTTCTCGCCGCCACCGGGCTGGGACGCGTATGTCGCGGCGATGGACGTCGGGCGGGTCGACGAGCAGCAGTACCGGCTGATTCGTTCGTACCTGTTGCGGGTCTCCGAGCTGGACCGTTCGGCGAGGTGGCACCTGGCCGTGAAGCTTGCCGACGCGGTCCGCTCGCAGGCCACCCCCGATCCGCCGGCGGGGATCCCGCCCGAGACTTACCTGCACTGCGTCGCGTCCGCCTACCAGCTCCGCGCGGCTCGATCGGATCCTTCGCGGATGCGCACCTAGCCTGGGGGGATGCCCGCCTACCTCGATCACGCAGCGTCGACTGCGATGCGCCCAGAGGTGGCCGACGCGATGATGCCGTGGCTGGCCCGGCACACGGCCAACCCCACCGGGTCCCATCGGGCTGCCCGCGAGGCGCGACGCGCGGTCGACGAGGCCCGCGAGCAGCTGGCCGCCGTGTTGCACGTCCAGCCCGACGAGATCGTCTTCACCTCCGGTGGGACCGAGTCGGACAACCTGGCGGTGGCGGGCGCCTGCGAGGCGTTCGATCCGCCCACCTCGACGCCGGTCTGCTCGGCGATCGAGCACCCGGCAGTGCTCGAGCCGGTCCGCCGCCGCGGTGGCACCACCGTCGGCGTCGACCGTCGTGGGCGCCTCGACCTCGACGAGCTGGCCCGGGTGCTCGCCGAGCGACCGGCCGACCCTCTGCTCGGCCCGACACCGCTGGTGTCGGTGATGGCCGTCAACAACGAGGTGGGGACCATCCAGCCTGTGGTCGAGGCGGCGTCGATCGTCCGCGAGCACGCGCCGGGTGCGATGGTGCACTGCGACGCGATCCAGGCCCTGGCCTGGGTCGACCTGACGGCGGTCGCGGCCTCGGTCGACCTCATGAGCCTGAGCGGCCACAAGCTGGGCGGACCGATGGGTGTGGGCGCGCTGACGTGGCGCCGCGGGGCGCGGATGGTCGCCCAGCAGTGGGGTGGAGGCCAGGAGCGTGAGCGACGGGCCGGCACGCCGAACGTTGCCGGCATCGTCGGCCTCGCTCTGGCCGCGGCGATGTGCCACGACGAGCGAGCGGCGACGGTGATGCGGGTCGGGGCCCAGCGAGATCGCCTGGTCGACGGCCTCACGGCGAAGATCGACGGGCTGGTCGAGACCGGAGTCGACGATGGGGATCGATCACACAAGGTCGCCGCCAACGCGCACGTGTGCATCGCCGGCGTCGAGGCCGAGGCCCTGCTCTTCCTGCTCGACCGCGACGGAGTGGCGGCGTCCGCCGCGTCGTCGTGCGCGTCGGGAGCACAGGATCCCTCCCACGTGCTCGCTGCGATGGGGGTGGACCGTGCACTCGCCGGAGGGTCGCTTCGGCTGAGCCTGGGATGGAACACCACCGACGACGAGATCGACGACGCGCTCGAGGCGATCCCCCACGCCGTGGCGAGCCTGAGGAGCACAGGCTCGTGAGAGAGCACCGGATCATGACAGGGCGTGTTGGACCGCGAACGAGCGCAGAGCTCTTGTGAGAGTCATGGTCGCGATGTCGGGCGGCGTCGACTCGTCGGTCGCCGCCGCACTGTGCCTCGACGCGGGTCACGAGGTCGTCGGCGTGACGATGCGGCTCTGGGGCGGCGAGTCCGACACCGGCTGCTGCGCCGTGTCCGACGTGGACGACGCCCGTCGAGTCGCGCACCAGCTCGGCATCGACCACCACGTCTTCAACTTCGGCGACGAGTTCGGCCGACACGTGATCGATCCCTACGTCGCCGCGCACGCCGCGGGAAGCACACCGAACCCGTGCATCGAGTGCAACCGGCACCTCAAGTTCGACAAGCTCGTGCGCCGCGCCCACGCGCTCGGCTTCGACACCATCGCGACCGGACACCACGCGCGGCGCGTCGACCGCGATGACGGCACGGTGCGAATCCGCCGTGGCGTCGACCGGGCCAAGGACCAGTCCTACGTGCTGTACCCGCTGCGCGCCGAGGTGCTCGCCGGCGTGCTGCTCCCGATCGGCGAGCTCACCAAGGCCGAGGTGCGTCGGATCGCCATCGAGCGGGGCCTGCGCACCGCCGACAAGCCCGACAGCCAGGACGTCTGCTTCGTCACCCGGTCCGAGGGTCGGGTGCGGTTCCTCGGTGACCGGATCCCGCTCCGACCGGCCCGGGTCGTCGACCTCGACGGATCCGAGGTGGGCCGGGTCGACGCCGTCGAGCTGGTGACGATCGGGCAGCGACGCGGCCTCGAGCTCGCCGGCGGCCCGGCTCGCCGCTTCGTGGTCGACGTGGACACCGCCGCCGCGGTGGTGACGGTCGGCTCGGACCGCGACCTGGACCGCGACGAGGTCATCGTCAGTGACCTGGTGTGGACGGCCAACGCCCGACGGGGTCGGTTCGACGTCCAGGTCTCGGCGCACGGGGAAGCTCGACCTGCGCTGGTGGAGCCCCTCGACGAGCACACGACTGCCATCCGATGGGACCTGTCCTGCCGACGCGTCGCACCCGGACAGAGCGTCGTGATCTACGAGGGTGACGAGGTGGTGGGGGGCGGGATCGCTCGCTGAGCAGAGCCGGCCCGACCTTCCGGGCTCAGTTCCGGACGGCTTTCACCGCGAGCTCGCGGAGCTCGCCGAACGTGGAGCGGTCTCCGAGGAAGACACCGATCACCGCGCCGATGGCACCGGCCACGGCGATGGCGACGCCCGGCAGGAATCCGGCCTCGGTCATCAACCGGATGGGCAGCGCGAGGACGGCGATGCCGATCACGGCCGCGACGGCGGGCCGAAGCGCGGTGGCGACGCCGCCCCACTTGGTGCCGATGAGATGGTTGGCGAACCACAGGCGGAACAGCGAGTAGGGGATGACCACGATGAGATGCACCATGGCGATGGCGTCGATGCCGTCGTCGGCGACCAGCAGGAACGCGCCGATCAGGATCGGCGCCCCGATCAGGTTGAAGTAGAGACCCAGGTGGGGTTTGCCGATCGCGTTGAACAGATCCCCCGAGGCGTACCCGATGGCCACGAACGAGCCGGCCAGGCACAGCAGCTGCATGGGCGCGATCGCCCCGGGATGATCGGAGAAGACGGTGTCGATGAAATCGCGGGCGACGAGCGACATGCCGAGCCCGGCGGGGAACCCGAAGAGGCACAGCAGTCGTAGTGAGCGGAGGTAGGCGGCCTGCAGCCGTTCCGGGCCCTCCTCCCTCGCCGCGGAGTAGGTGGGGAACGCGACGGACGAGAAGATGTTGTAGAAGCTGCCGAGGACGAGCTCGGGCAACCGGAACGCGGTGAAGTAGTCGCCGTAGGCGCGGTTGTCGAGCTTGGCTCCCACGACCAGGTAGTCGCCGTTGAGCCAGAGCATCCCGGCCGCCCGGGCGCCGAACACCGATGCGCCGAACCGGAGCATCTGGCTGGCCTCGGCGCGATCGAAGCGGAACGAGGGGCGGAACCGGGTCAGGAACAGCGTGACGACGAGCGCGGCGATGTCGGCGGCGACGACGCTCAGGACCAGGGCGGCGGGGCCCACACCCGACGCGAGGAGCACTGCAGCCAGACCGAAGCGGGTCACGGCACGGACGAAATCGACGCTGGAGCGGCGGCGGAAGTCGAGGTCCCGCCGCATCAGTGCCTCGGGCACCTGGTTCAGGCCCCGCACCAGCGCCGACACGGCGAGGAGGCGGAAGAGCCAGGCCTCGTCGGGGACGCCGAAGAAGTCCGCGATCCAGGGAGACGCGACGAGGACCACCGTGGAGGCGGCGATCGCGAGGGCGGTGTTGACGGTGAAGGCGACCTTCACCCGCAGTGTCTGGCCCTTCTCCTGATCGTGGATCACCGCCGCGCCCATGCCGAGGTCGAGCAGCACGTCCATCCAGAACACGACGGTGAGGACCTTGGCGACCGTTCCCAGGTCGTCCACATCGAGGACGTTGGCGGCGAGTGCGTAGGTGCCGAAGCCACCGATCTGGAGGATCACGAAGCCGATCAGGGCCCACAGGAACCCGCCGGCGGCACGACTCGTCAGGTCCGGTGGGAGGTCGCCCTCCGTGGCGAGGTCCGCACCCGAGTCGAGGATGTGCGCGGTCGCGAGGTCCATCGGGGGCGCCTCCGCGACCTCCGACCCGCGATTGCGGTCCCCTGAATCACTCACGCCTGCAGCCCCACGACCGGGCGATGGTACCGGGCGGGATCACGAGCGCCAGAATCGGGCGCCGCATCGGTCGGCGCGCCGTTCCGCGCTCAGGGCGTTCCGACGCCGACCGGCTCCCGATCGGCGTCGTCGGCGTCGGTGTCCTCGCGAGGGCCTTCGATGTGCACCTCGGGGAGGATGCGCTTCAGCCAGGCCGGCAGCCACCAGTTGCGCTCGCCGAGCAGCTCCATCGTGGACGGAACGAGGATCATCCGGACGATCGTGGCGTCGAGGAACACCGCCACCGCGAGGCCGAGACCGAACAGCTTGAGCTGGCGGTCGTCGCCCAGGGCGAAGCTGGCGAACACGCACACCATGATCAGCGCGGCGGCCGTGATGACCTTGGCCGTCTTCGCGAGCCCGTCGGCGACCGCGGTCGCGTTGTCGCCGGTGCGGTCGTACTCCTCCTTGATGCGCGACAGCAGGAAGACCTCGTAGTCCATGGAGAGCCCGAACACGATCGCGAACAACATCATCGGCACCCAGGCCTCGACCGGGCCCGACTTGTCGATGCCCACCAGTCCCGCGCCCCATCCCCACTGGAAGATCGCCACGACCACGCCGTACGCCGCGCCGATCGACAACAGGTTCATGATCACCGCCTTGAGCGGCACCAGCAGGCTCCGGAACACGACCATCAACAACAGGAACGACAGGATCAGCACCAGCGCCACGATGAGGGGCAGGCGATCACCGAGGAAGTCGGAGAAGTCCACGTTGATGGCAGGGAAGCCGCCGACCTTCGCGTCCATGCCGCTCGCCGGGATCACCTCATCACGGAGGTGGTAGACGAGCTCGCTCGTCTCGAGGTCCTGCGGCGCGCCCTCGGGGAAGATCGTGACGATCGCGGCGTCGTCGCCGAGGGGCCGCGGCGGGAGGGCGAATGCGACCCCGTCCGCCTCGCCGAGGCTCTCCGCGAACGACGTGACCGCCTGCTGGTCGAGGCCGTCGGGATCGGTGACGAGCACGAGCAGGGGCCCGTTGAACCCGGGGCCGAAGCCCTCCGCGAGCAGGTCGTAGGCCCTTCGGGTCGTGACATCATCGGGGTAGTTGCCGGCGTCGCCGAACCCCAACCGGATCGAGAAGAGCGGGATCGCGAGGGCGAGCAGGACCACCAGCCCGACCAGGAAGGCCGGCCACGGGCGTCGCTGCACGGTGCGGCTCCAGCGGTACCAGAACGAGCCCTTGGTGTTCGTGGAGTGACGCACCGGGATGGGGTGTCGCAGCGCGGGCACGAAGATCGACGCGACGATGACCACGATCGAGACCACCAGGCCGGCGAGCAGCAGGCTCCAGAACTCGAAGATCACCGCGGGGATCGCGAGCAGCACGGGCACGAGCAGCGAAAGGATGCCCCGCCAGGTCGTGATCTCGAGATGGTCGCCCGTGAAGCCCACGAGGGCCGGCAGCAACGTGATCGAGGCGAGCATCATCAGCAACACACCGCAGATGCTCGCCAGCGCGATGCCGTTGACGAAGTCGAGTCCGGCCACGAACAGGCCGAGCAGCGAGATGATCACGGTGCTACCGGCGAAGAGCACCGCCCGTCCGGCGGAGTCGAGCGATGCCGCGATCGCATCGTCGGGGGCGAGCCCCAGGTGGAGTCCCTCTCGGTGTCGCGTGACGATGAAGAGCGCGTAGTCGATGCCCACGCCCAGGGCGATCATCGCGGCCATGGCCGGGGTGAAGTCAGGCATCGACTGGAGGTTCGAGACGAGAGCGACGAGTGCGAGCCCGCTGAACAACCCCGCGAGCGCGGTCGCGATGGGGAGCCCCATCGCCAGCACGGACCCGAACGAGATGAGCAGGATCACGACCGCGGCGAGGATGCCGAGCAGCTCCGACGCCGGCATCTGGAATTCGTAGAACGCGTCGCCGCCGTACTCGATGCGCAGACCCTCGACGTCGACCTCGTCGCCGAGGTCCTGGATCTCGCGCGCCTGTTCCTGCAGCTCCTCGAGGGACGCGTCCTCCATGTCGACCTGCGCGAACGCGATGTTGCCCTCGGGGCTGAACTGGAACGCGCCCTCGGGTGTGTAGGGCGAGGTGACGCGAATGCCGTCCATCTCCGCGACCCGGTCGAGCATCGTGGTCATCGCCGCTTCGACCTCGGGATCGCGGACCCCTCCGTCGGCGTTGGTCGCGAACACGATCTGGCTCGTGAAGCCGGCATCGGTGGGGGAACGGTCCTCGAGGAAGTCGAAGACCTCCTTGGTCTCGCTGTCGGGCAGCGTGAAGTCGGTGCGGAAGTCGGGCCCGATCGCCATCCACCCGAGTGAGCTGAGGACGAACACCCCGATGATCCACGAGATCACCACGGTCCATCGGCGGCGGTAGCAGAAGCGGGCGAGTCGACCGAGCATCGGACCAAGGCTAGAGCTTGATGGCCTCGTCGCTTCGACTCAGGTTCGCCCTCGGCTGCGCCTCGGGCTTCTTCGCCTCCGCTCCTCGGCTACGAGCCGGGGGCCTCCACGGGGAACCCCCGCGCGGCGGCCTCGCGCAGCAACGATGCCGGACGCGCCGGCGTGAACACGATCCGCGCCGTGCTCATCTCGTGTGCGCTGCGCGCTCCGTCGCGGATCAGCAGCCCGACTGGGGCAGCGAGCCCGACCTCGAGGGCGAGACCGAGGGCGCGCTGGGAGAGGTCGGTCGCGTCGGTGTCCGCCCGTGCTGGCCCGAGACGCACCATCGCCGAGCGCGCCATCAAGGTCGACTCCCCGAGCGCGAGCTCGTCGACGAGGGTGAGCCCGGCGGGCACGAACACCGCGGCCCGCCGCGACAGCACGTGCAGCGACCGCAACGACCACGCGGTCACGGCGAGACCCACGACACCGACCAGCACACCGGCCGCCCGACCCGCGCCCTCAGCGCCGGCGGCCAACATCGGGCCGATCGCGAGGCCGGCGACGCCGGCCGCCCACACGAGCGGGATCGGGCCCACCACCAGCGCGCCGGGTGCCCGCAGCGAGAACCTCCGTTCGTCGCCGTACGAGGCACCGTCGACGAAGTCGTCCGCGACCCAGGCGCTCATCGCCAGCACCGTCGCGACCGCGGCGCTCACCA
>DATEEV010000236.1:0-5944 GCA_035281005.1 Microthrixaceae bacterium
CCGCGACGACGTCCCTGACTTCTCGCCCGGTGACAACCTGAAGGTGCACGTCCGCGTGGTCGAGGGCACCCGTGAGCGGGTCCAGGTCTTCCAGGGCTCGGTGATCCGGCGCCAGGGCGGCGGGATCGGCGAGACCTTCACGGTTCGCAAGGTTTCCTTCGGTGTCGGCGTCGAGCGGACCTTCCCGCTGCACTCGCCGGTGATCTCGAAGATCGAGCGGGTCAGCCGCGGTGACGTGCGGCGCGCCAAGCTCTACTACCTCCGCGATCGGGTCGGGAAGGCCGCGAAGATCCGCGAGAAGCGGGACTGAGAAGCGGGACTGACCAGCGCGCTTGCGCGCGACTAATTGCCAGGGACTTCCCCGTTCGTCATCGAGTCGGACCGTCACGGTCCGTGGGGGAGTCATGGCACGTCATCTCGAGCTGGGCGCGATCGGGGAGGACCTCGTGGCGCGCCACTACGAACGGCATGGCTACCTGGTCGTCGCCAGGAACTGGCGATGTCCCGACGGCGAGCTCGATGTCGTGGCGCGTCGCGGCGCGCTCGTCGCCTTCTGCGAGGTCAAGACCCGTTCGAACGACCGGTTCGGTGGGGGAGCGGCGGCCGTCGGGGTCACGCGCCAGCGCCGGCTGCGCCACGCCGCGATGGCATGGATGCGAGAACGCGACGGTTCGGCGTGGGTGGACGTGCGCTTCGACGTCGCGGTCGTGCGGGTTCGGGGCGAGACGTTCTCGATCGAGATGATCGAGGCCGCGTTCTGATCGTGCCCGTCCGCGGTCACTTGGCTAGGAGCGAGGGGCCCGATCCTTGCGTCGGGCCCAACAGCCGTGGTGCCAGTGACGGCGGAGGTCCGGCGCCTCGTGGGGCACGGCCACCACATGACCGGTGCCCGCCGGGATGTCGCGGTTGCAGCCCGGGCAGAGGTAGGTCTTGGTGGCCTGGTATGGCTGGACCCGTCGCACGTCGCAGTCGAGGGTCGCGGTGGGGTCGAGCATGAGCGCCTCGTCAGCCGAGCGCGGCCCAGAGCACGACCGCAGCGCACACCACCACTGCCGCGGCGACGAACACATAGTCCCAGCGGCTCCGGCGTTGCACGCGATGTGGGTTGAAGCCCATGACCCACCAGTATCGTGCCGCCATGACGAGCGCCCAACCCGGCGAGCTGGACGAGGTCGCGGTCCGCTTGCTCGGCTGCCTGGTCGAGAAGGAGCGGACGACCCCCGACGACTACCCCCTGACCGCGAACGGGTTGATGCGCGCGGCCAACCAGTCGACCAGCCGCGATCCGGTCGTGTCGTACGACGCGGGGCTCGTGGAGTCGACGATGGCGCGGATGAAGGAGGCCGGCCTCGTCCGGTTCGTGTACAGCCAGAGCAACCGTTCGACCCGGTTCCGCCACGTGCTCGACGAGGTCTGGGCGGTGACCGGTGAGGAGCTGGCGGTGCTCGCGCTGTTGATGCTGCGTGGACCGCAGACGCCGGGCGAGTTGAAGTCCCGATCCGAACGGCTCGCGTCCTTCGCCGACCTCGACGCCGTGCGCCGGGTGCTGGAGGATCTCGCCGCCCGTCCCGAGCCCTACGTCCGCCAGCTCGAGCGGGTGGCCGGTCACAAGGAGTCACGCTGGATGCAGCTCGTCGGTGAGACCACCGAGCCGACGATCGACGCGGCAGTGGCCTTCACGAGCAGCGGTCCGGCTCCCGGTCCGGCACCGTCGTTCGTCCGCAGCGGTCCGGCGGATGCCGGCGATGCACGGATCCGCGCCCTCGAGGCCGAGGTCGCCGCCCTGCGCGCCGCGATCGACGAGGTGCGCGTCGAGCTCGGCCTCTTACCCACGACCGACGCTGTCAGCGCGCCCGACTAGAGTTCAGGCACGCCTTCGGGCGGATCGCCGCACCCGGCGGGGTGGGCCCTGCACAGTCGAGCGGTCGCGATGCGGCCGTGCTGGGAGCTCGCCATGTTGGCGACCACGTCCGCCGCCACGATGTGTGGCATCTCGGGCCAGCCGGTGAGGGTCGAGGTCCATGTCGCCTCTGGCCTTCCCGCCTACACCATCGTCGGGCTGCCCGACGCCACCTGTCGTGAGAGCCGCGACCGGGTCCGGGCCGCGATCCTCTCCAGCGGCCTGACCTTTCCCCAACAACGCGTGACGGTGAACCTCGCGCCGTCGGGACTGCGCAAGATCGGCGCCGGTCTCGACCTCGCCATCGCCATGGGCATCGTCGTCGCGAGCGAGCAGGCCACCAAGGAGGTGGTCCAGCGCATCCGGTCGATGGCGTTCCTCGGCGAGCTCGGCCTCGACGGAGCGGTGCGCGGCATCGCCGGCACGCTCCCCATGGCCGCGGCGCTCGACGCCGACGAGCTCGTCGTGCCCATGGTGAATGCCGGCGAGGCCGAGCTCCTCGCACGACACGTCGTCCGACCGGTCGCTCACCTCACCGAGCTGCTCGGCGCGCTCGACGGGAAGGCCCCGTGGCCCGACCCCCCGCCCGCACCGCGTCGCGCGGAGTCCCCAGCGGGCCCCGATCTGGCGCACGTCCGGGGCCAGCCGTTCGCCCGCCTGGCCGCCGAGGTCGCGGCTGCCGGTGGTCATCACCTGCTCCTCGTCGGGCCGCCCGGTGCGGGCAAGACGATGCTGGCCGAACGCGTGCCGTCGCTCCTTCCCCGACTCGACCCCGATGCGGCGCTCGAAGTCACCTCGATCCACTCGGCGGCGGCCGAGCCGCTGCCGGCGGGCCGCCTCATCGACCAGCCACCGTTCCGAGCTCCGCACCAGACCGCGTCGATGGTGTCGATCATCGGCGGCGGGTCCCACGCGCTTCGTCCCGGGGAGGTCAGCCTGGCCCACCGCGGCGTGCTGTTCATGGACGAGATGGGGGAGTTCCCCGCGGTCGTGCTCGACGGTCTACGCCAGCCGCTCGAGAGCGGATCGATCCGGGTGAGCCGCGCCCAGGCGAGTGCGACCATGCCCGCCGGGTTCCTGCTCGTCGCGGCGATGAATCCCTGTCCCTGCGGCCACGGCGGATCGCTGCGCTGTGAGTGCAGCGAGCCGATGGTGCGTCGCTACCGGCGCCGTGTCTCGGGACCCCTGCTCGACCGGTTCGACCTGCGCCTCGTCGTCGACGTTCCCGACCGCCACCAGCTCGCCGACTCGACCCCGGGCGAGAGCTCCGCCTCGGTCGCTTGCCGGGTCGCCCAAGTCCGGGCGCGGGCACGCCAACGCGGTGTGGCCGCGAACAGCCGCCTCGCTGCGACCCAGCTCGACGAGTGCTCGATCCTCGACGAGCCGGCACGGGCGATGCTCGAACGAGCGCTCGACGAGGGCCGATTGAGCGGTCGAGGCCTGGTGCGCGTCCGAGCCGTCGCGCTCACCCTCGACGACCTCCGTGGTGGTGATGGTCACCTCGACCGCGAGGTCGTGGCACAGGCGCTCATGCTTCGCACCGAGATCGACCTCCGCACCGACTCGGTGGTGCGGGCATGATGAGCATCGACGACGACCTGGCGGCGACCGTCGCGCTGTCCGGCTTGCCGGGCATGGGCCCGAGTCGGCTCCGCTCGATGGTCGCGGCCGACGCACCCAGTCGCACATGGGAGCGTTTGGCCGCGGGTCGACCTGTCGTCCTCGACCGACCCTTCCCCGAGATCCGCGCCGCCGAATGGAGCGACGCGCTGCGCGCCGATCCGGCGGCCATCCTCGCTCGACACGTGGTGGCGGGCATCGGCGTGGTGCGTCCCGGCGACCCCGGGTACCCCGGCCGGCTCGCCGATGAACACGATGCGCCCGCGGTGCTGTTCTCGCGGGGCGACCCCTCCGCTGCCGACGCGCAACATCCCGCGGTCGCCATCGTCGGAACGCGCCGCAGCACCGCCTACGGCGAGGGTGTGGCCCGGGCGCTCGGCGCCGAGCTCGCTGCGTCGGGGGTGACGGTGGTGTCCGGCCTCGCGCTGGGCATCGACGGAGCCGCGCACGTCGGGGCCACGAGCACCGAGGTCGACGGCGAGGGCGCCGACCCGTCAGGCGCTCGGCGCGTCGCGGGCCCGGTCGCGGTGGTGGCGAACGGCCTCGACGTCGTCTACCCGCGCCGGCACCGCGATCTCTCGGCGCGTGTCGCTCGCCTCGGCGCGGTGCTGTCCGAGGTCCCCATCGGTGCGCGGCCCGAACGGTGGCGGTTCCCACTGCGGAATCGGCTGATCGCCGCGCTCGCGCCGGTGCTCGTGGTGGTGGAGAGCGCCCGGGGTGGTGGCTCGATGCACACGGTTCGAGAGGCCGACGATCGCGGTCGGACCGTGATGGCGGTTCCCGGGCCGGTCACGAGCGTGGTGTCGGTGGGGCCGAACCAGCTGCTGGTCGACGGATGCGCGCCGTGTCGCGACGCGGACGACGTGCGCATCGCCCTCGGGCTGTCGACCATGCCGTCGGGCGCCCGGGCGCCGCGACGTCAGTCCACCCTCGACGAGGCCGCGATCCTCGATGCTTTCGCCTGGACGCCGGCCACGGTCGACCAGCTCGCGGAGCGCAGCCGCCTCCCGTTGGCGCAGGTCTCGATCGCACTCGCCGACCTCGTGGCCGCAGGTGAGGTCGTGGCGAGGGCGGGCGCGTTCGAGCGGTCCGGCACGCCGCGGTGACCACGAGCCCCGTGGATCCGGAGAGACTGCGGAACGTGGTGCTCCACGCGCGCAGTGCGCGAAACTCGGACTATCGTGGAGCCCATCATGAGCTGGGAGGTTGCTCGATTCTCCGACGTGCTCACGTCGCTCGCCGCGTCGTCGCGCGCGGCCTACCGGCGCGACGTCGAGCAGTTCGCGACGTGGGCCGGCGAACGAGGCCTGCAGGGTCCCGGCGACGTCACCCGCGACACGCTGCGCTCCTATCTCGCTCACCTGCACGCGGAGCGGATCGCCGCGGCGACCGTGCGTCGCCGGATGGCCTCGCTGCGGCGCTACTTCGGCTGGCTCGAGACGACGGGCCGGATCGGCCTCGATCCGACGACGGGGATGTCGGTTCCACGCGGCGAGAGCCGCCTTCCTCGGATCCTCAAGGCCGACGAGCTCCACGTATTGATCGACGAGCCAGGGCCGCGCACGGACGCGACCGACGCCGGGGCATCCGCTGCCCGATCGTCGACGACCCGCGACGATGCGGTGATCGAGTTGTTGTACGGGTCGGGTCTTCGGGTCTCCGAGCTGTGCGGCCTCGACGTCGACGATCTGGACCTGCCCCGCCGCCGAGCCACGGTGTGGGGCAAGGGCGCCAAGCAGCGAGTGGTTCCGCTGAGCTCGCCCTCGGTCAAGGCCATGCGGGCCTGGCTCGCCGATCGCGGCGAGATCACGGCGTCAGCCCAGCTCGACGAGGGCCGTGCCCTCTTCCTGAACAGTCGGAATCGGCGGCTCGGGCCCCGCGATGTCCGCAGGATCCTCGATCGCCGATCACCGGTTCCCACCAGCCCCCACGCGCTGCGACACACCTTTGCGACTCATTTGCTCGACGGTGGTGCCGATCTACGGGTGGTGCAGGAACTACTCGGGCATGCCGACGTGGCCACGACACAGGTCTATACGCACGTGAGTCGCGAGCGGCTCCGGGCGGTCCATCAGGCGACGCATCCGAGGGGATGACCATGGCGCGAAGGGTCGAGGACGGCAACACGACCCCAGAGGTCGATGTCAGCACGCTGTGGGAGCGCTATCAGGTCGAACGCGAGGCGACCGTGCGGGACGCGTTGATCCTGCACTACTCGCCGCTCGTGAAGTACGTGGCCAGCCGGGTCGCCGTGGGCCTTCCGCAGAACGTCGAGCAGGCCGACCTCGTGAGCTACGGGATGTTCGGCCTCATCGACGCGATCGACAAGTTCGAGCCCGGCCGGGGCTTCAAGTTCGAGACCTACGCCATCAGCCGCATCAAGGGAGCGATCCTCGACGAGCTTCGTTCGATCGACTGGGTCCC
>DATEEV010000237.1:0-3087 GCA_035281005.1 Microthrixaceae bacterium
GATGCTCACCGACCCCCGGCCGAGCAGCGTGATCATGCCGTCGGCGTCGGCGACCGCCATGTCGCCCGGCACCACCCACCGCTCGCCGTTGATCACGGGGAAGGTCTCGGCCGTCTTCTTCTCGTCCTTGTAGTAGCCGAGGGGGATGTGGCCCCGTCGGGCCAGGCGGCCCACGGTCCCGTCACCGGGTGTCGTCGGGTTGCCCTCATCGTCGATCACGATCGTGTGCTCGCCGAACATGAATCGGGGCCGACCGTGCTCGTCGGCACCGAGGCTCGTGCCCTGGTACCCGGTCTCTGACGCACCCAGGGCGTCGATCACGAACGTGTTCGGCATCAGCTCGGCGAACAACCCCTTCACCGCGGGGGACAGGATCGCCCCGCCTGATCCCACGATGAGCAGGTTGGACAGGTCGAGGCGGTCCTTCACCTCGGCCAGCGCCTCGATCAACGGTCGGGCCTGGGCATCGCCGACGATGTTCATCGACTGCACCTTCTCGTTGGCGATGATCTCCCACACCTCGACCGGATCCATGCGCCGCGCCGCGCTCAACACCGTGCGGCCGCCACCGAGTGCGGTCGTGATCGAGGTCCACTGCGCCGCGCCGTGCATCAGCGGCGCGAGCGGGAACCCGGTCGTCTGAGGATTGGCCGCAGCGCGTTCCCCGAGGTCTTCGGGTCGCTCGAACGCGCCCGACGTCAGCGTCATGATCGGACCGATCGTCGCCTTGAAGAAGTCCTCCTGACGCCACATCACCCCCTTGGGCATCCCGGTGGTGCCGCCGGTGTAGAGGATGTAGAGGTCATCGTTGCTACGGGGCTCGAAGTCACGCTCTGGTGACGCGGCGGCGAGCGCTTCCTCGTAGTCGTCGGAACCGCTGACCGAGATGTCGACGCCCGAACCGTCGTCGTAGGCGATCGCGGCGAGCAGGCCCGGTAGGCCGCCGCGCACCGCGGCGACGCGATCGGAGAACTCGGCCCCGTGCACGACCGCGGCCATGTCGGCGTTGTCGAAGAGGTAGCTCAGCTCGGCCTCGACATAGCGGTAGTTCACGTTGACCGGAACCGCCCGCAGCTTCCATGCGGCCCATTGGGCCTCGGCCCACGGGAAGCCGTTGTAGCCGTACACGCCGACCTTGTCGCCGGGCTTCACGCCTCGGTCCGCGAGGGCATGGGCCAGGCGGTTGATGCGCGCTTCGAACTCGGCATAGGTGGTGACGTGTCGACCCCCGGGGGCGTTGGGCACGACCACCGCCTCGCGGTCGGGCACGGCGTCGACGACGGTCTCGAACAGGTCGGCCATGTTCCACAACATGGCCGCGGACACTAGGCGAGGAAGCCCGACGGGCGAGCAGGAGCCGAAGTGACGAGGCGATCGAGACCAACGAGAACTAGCGGTGCGCCCTCACCTCGTCGTCGGCGACATCGATCCCGAGCCGGCGGAGCTGGCGACGGAGGTCCGGCGTGTTCGTGAACGTCACGACCGAATAGCCGTAGCCGGCCGCGGCCTCGGTGTTGCGCGGCGAATCGTCGACGAAGACGGCCTGTTCGGGGGTGAAACCATGCCGACGTTCGAGGATCGCGAACATCTCGCGATCCGGCTTGGCGATGCCGTCCTGCTCGCCCGAGATGACGATGTCGTCGAACCGGTCGAAGCACTCGTATCGGGCCCGCGCCGCGGGGAAGGTCTCGGCCGACCAGTTCGACAGGCCGTAGAGGTGCACCCCGAGGCCGCGCAGCTCGTCGAGCAGCTCGAGCGCGCCGTCGATCGGCCCTGCGATCGTCTCGATCCAGCGTTGGTCGGGGGCGCACGCCGCGATCTCGTCGGCATGCCCGGGGTGGCGATCGCTGAGCTCGGCGATCATCTCCGCGTACGGGCGGCCCCGGTCGCAGCGTTCGTTCTCGGCCGGGCTCCACACCTCCGCGAGGAACTTCTCCATCTCGACCTCGTCCGGGATGACCTGCCGGTAGAGGTGGCGCGGGTTCCAGTCGACCACGACCCCACCGAAGTCGAAGAGGACCGTATCGATCGGCACTGGGGGGACCATACCGGCCGTGCCCTACGATCACCGCCGATGTCCGCGATCGTGATGAACGGCGATGTCGTCGCTGAAGAAGTGAAGTCCGACCTCCGCGTGCGAGTGGCCGCCCTGACCGAGCGCGGCGTCACGCCGGGGCTCGGCACGATCCTGGTGGGCGACGACGAGCCGAGCGCCAAGTACGTGTCGTTGAAGCACCGCGACGCCACCGATCTCGGCCTGCACACCAGGGAGGTGCACCTGCCGGCCCATGCGTCACAGGACGACGTGGGCGTGGCGATCGAGGTGATGAACAACGATCCGCGGGTCGACGCCTTCATCGTGCAGTATCCGTTCCCCGCCGGCCTCGACTACGAGCGGGCCGTCCTCGAGATGCATCCGAGCAAGGATGCCGATGGCCTCCACCCCGTCAACCTGGGCCTGTTGGTCATGGGCAGCGAGGCGCCGGTGGCCTGCACTCCGGCCGGGATCCTGCGCCTCCTCCAGCATTACGAGGTGCCCGTCGCCGGCCGTCACGTGGTGGTGGTCGGACGCGGGCTCACGATCGGTCGACCACTTGCGAACCTGCTCGCACTCAAACGTCCCGAGGCCAACGCCGCGGTCACCGTGGTCCACACCGGCGTGGCCGACCTGGCGTCGTTCGTCCGTCAAGCCGACATCGTGGTCGCCGCCGCGGGCTCCCCGCGACTGGTCACCGCGGAGATGGTCCGGCCCGGGGCGGCCGTGGTCGCCGCCGGAGTGAGCTTCGTCGACGGCAAACTGGTTTCGGATGTGGCCGACGACGTGGCCGACGTCGCGGGGTGGCTCTCGCCGCGCGTCGGCGGGGTCGGCCCGATGACCCGGGCCATGTTGATGGCCAACACCGTGGCCGCCGCCGAACGGAGCATCGCATGACCCGCATCGCCGACCTCCTCGACCGAGGTCCCACGCTGTCCGCCGAATTCTTCCCGCCGAAGACGCCCGAAGGCATGGCCCAGCTCGACCGGACGATCGAGGCGTTCGAGCCGCTGGACCTGTCGTTCGTGTCGGTGACCTACGGGGCGGGGGGC
>DATEEV010000238.1:0-7731 GCA_035281005.1 Microthrixaceae bacterium
GGGGGCCCATGTTCATGAGCATGCGCTCGCCGGTGCCCTCGTCGGTCGGCGCGAGGTAGCCCGAGCGCTCCTCGGCCTCGGTCTCGCTGAGACGCAGCACGCTGTCGTCGGAGCAGAGGCGCTCGACCGCGGCGTCCATCGCGGCCAGGTCGACCATGGACGCGCCCTGGCCGGAGTCTGCCGGGGGAGCCTCAGCGGACATTGGAGGCTCCCTTGAACTGCACCGGGATCTCGCCTGTCGCGTAGTCCTTGCGAAGGGGGTGGCCGACCCAGTCGTCGGGCATGAGGATGCGCACGAGGCCGGGGTGGCCCTCGAATTCGATGCCGAACAGGTCGTAGACCTCACGCTCGGGCTGCTCGGTGCCCGGGTGGATCGAGAACAGCGACGGACAGGTCGGCTCCGACGCGGGGACCTGCACCCGCAGCCGGATGCGGCGTCGCAGGTGGTGGTCGATGAGCGCCACGACGACCTCGAACCGCTCGGGCGTGACGCCCGGAGCCAGGTCGGTGCGACCGGGATGGGTCAGGTAGTCGACGCCCCACACCTCGAGGCACTGCAGGTATCCGTCGTCGCGCAGTGCGCGGACCACGTCGAGCAGCTGCTCACGGGTGGGGTGGAGCACCTCCTGGCCGCGCGACCACGAGCGCGGCGCACCGTGCACGAGATCGACCGGCTCAGCGGGCTCGGTGATCTCGTCGTCGGCGTCGGCCGCTTCGGGCTCGGCTGTCGCGTCAGCCACGGGCGGTCAGGACTTCCCGATCATGACCGGCGTCGACCCGGAGGACTGCCCGTCGACCTGGGAGACCGTGAGCTCCGCGCCGCGCCCGGTCTCGTCGCGCCGCTTCGTGATCTCACCGGCGCGGATCTTGTCGTGCAGCGTGACGATCGCGTGCAGGAGCGTCTCGGGGCCGGGGGGACAGCCGGGTGCGTACACGTCGACCGGCACGATCTGGTCGACGCCTTGGACCAACGCGTAGTTGTTGAACATCCCGCCCGAGCTCGCGCAGACCCCCATCGAGATGACCCACTTCGGTTCCATCATCTGGTCGTAGATCTGGCGGAGCACCGGCGCCATCTTCTGGCTGACCCGACCCGCGACGATCATGAGGTCGGCCTGTCGGGGTGACGCACGAAACGTCTCCATGCCGAATCGCGCGAGGTCGTAGTGCGACCCGCCCGTGGCCATCATCTCGATCGCGCAGCAGGCCAGACCGAAGGTCGCGGGCATGAGACTGCGGACGCGTGCCCACTTCACCAGCTCCTCGAGCGTGCCGGTGAGGAAGTTGTGCTGCATGCCCGCGAGCCCGTCCTCGCGGATGTCGTCGATCAGACCCACGTCAGGCTGCCTCTCCGGGTGTCGGCTCGTCGACGATCGGCGTCGACAGCACGCCGACGTGCTGGCGGCCCTCCAGGCCGACCCGACGCACCGTCGTGCGAGCCGTACGGTCGGCATCGACGAGCGAGCCGTGCCGGAGGCGCTTCACCGGGCCCCAGTCGAGCGCGCCGTTCGAGATGAGGTAGAGGAACGACTCGA
This sequence comes from Microthrixaceae bacterium, assembly GCA_035281005.1. Lineage (GTDB taxonomy): Bacteria > Actinomycetota > Acidimicrobiia > Acidimicrobiales > Microtrichaceae > DATEEV01. Next base: position 1,536 of record DATEEV010000238.1, read on the forward strand.
AGACCGCGACCGAGAAGATCGCGATGATGGCCAGGCCGTATCCCCCGAGATCCTCGAAGACCATCGTGAACGGGTACATGAACACGATCTCGATGTCGAAGACGATGAAGATCATCGCGATCAGGTAGAAGCGCACCGGGAACCGCTCCGGAGGATCGGTCTGGTCGACGATGCCGCACTCGTAGGGAGCGGTCTTGGCCGGCGTCGGCCGCGGGGGGTTCAGCAATCTCGACGCGACGAGGCTGAGGAATCCGAACAGCGCCGTGAGGATGAGCAGGGCGAGCAGCGGCAGGTACTGGGCCATTCCGCTACTTCCCGGCCTGCGCGGCTTCCTCGAGGTGCTGCTGCACGATCTTGTCGCGGTGGCGGAGCTGTGCCACGAAGACGACGAACATGATGAAGCAGAACAACGTGAAGACCGCGGGGATCAGTCGCTTGTTGCCGAGGTTCCTGAGCATCACCGTCGACACCGTGGACGCGCCCGCCACCGCGCTCGGCGGGGGCGGAGCCTCGCCTGCCACCGGCTCGACGTGCTCGGCCTTGACCGTGGTGACGACGCTGTAGGTCTTCGGGTTCTTCGCCTGGAAGGTCGTGTAGATCCGGTGCCAGGCCTGTTCGATGGTGGACGACTCGGTGCCCGGGGCGCACCCTTCCTTGCCGCCGAGGAAGAACACGTCACCCACGATGTAGCTGGAGGTGGCGGTCGGGTCGCCGAATGCCTTCTCCTCGATCAGGATCGCGTCGGAGGCCGCCACCGCCTCTCCGCGCCGGGGGTCGGACTCCGACAGCAGGCACCAGCCGTTGAGCTGGCCCTCGATCTCCTCGCGCATCGCGAGCGCCTCTTCGTTGAGCGCCGTGGCGACGCTGCCGTCACCACCCTGGGCCCAGAGGTCCGCGATCTCGGGGTTGTCGGTGAACACCGTCGCCGCGTTCGTCGAGATGCTGTCCCGGAGCTCGGGCGTGATGTCACCGGGCGCCAGCGTGACGATGGAGTTCGCGAGCGTGACGAGCTGCGTCAGCGACTCCGGTTCCCAGTCCTCGCCCTCCTGGGCCTTCCCCATGGCGAGCATCAACGGGTAGTCCTCGATCAGCTCGGTCGCCTCGGGCAGGTCCTCGGCCGGCGGCAGGTCACTGACCACCTCGGTCGCGACGGGCGACTCACGGCTGAAGTTGATCTCGAGCGGCATCCACGACGGGTTCCGGCCGATGAGGCCGATGCCGTACATCCACCAGATCGAGCCCATCAGGAACATCCAGCCGAAGAGGGCGGCGCCGGCGATGAGGAAGCCGAGGCGGGGGCCCGTGTTGGTCGCGATGATGACGTAGACCGAGCCGATCAACACGCTGGCGCCGACGAGGACGACCAGGATGCCGCGGATCTCGTTGTCGAACTCGATCGCGCCCAAGAGCGTCGAACCGATCATGGTGTGGCACCTGCCTGGGTGTCGCGGGCCTGCGTGTCGGCTCGCTGGGTGGAGAGGTTGCGCTCGTACACGACGATCGCCCACACCTGTTCCGGGGTGAGCATTCCGGCCGGACCGAGCTGCGGGACGGTGGTGTCACCCTGGTTCGGGTTGAGGCCGAACCCCGGCATGCGGCCCGATCCCTGGTGGTTCGCGCCGTAGATGCGTCCGTCCTCGCTGCCGGCCATCACGAGGTTGAACTGCTGGGTGATGGTCAGGTCGTTCTCGATGCCCACGAGATTCGGGCCGTAGCGGCCGCGGGAGATCTCGTCGATCGACTCCCATGGCTTGTCGTAGGACCACCCCGGCACGTGGCACCTCGCGCAGCTGTAGGCACCCGACGCGGTGTCGAGGTTGAAGAGGATCTCGCCGAGCCGCAGGTTCTCGGCCTCGTCGAGGCAGGCGAATTCGACCTCGGCGTCAGGCTCACACGAATAGGCCGTGGGGTCGCCTTCGAGCTGATCGGCGTTCTGGTCCTCGATGTCCGCGAGCTTGTCGGCCAGCTCCGAGTCGATCTCCTCGACCGCGGCCATGACCTGCTCCTGCATCTCGTCGTGGGAGATCTGGACCGACCACAGGTAGTCGATGACGTTGTCGAGCTGCTGGTCCGAGAGCGGGCCACCGCCTTCGGTGCCCCATGCCGCCATCGGCGAGCCGGGCCGCCCGTAGGTGAGGATGTCCTTCACCTCACCCTCGGAGAACCGGAACAGGACGGTGTTGAGCGCGGGCGCCTTCCAGTTCACCTGCGAGACGAAGTCTCCGTTCTCGTCGGTGATGACGTAGCTCGCCGCGCCGCCGACACCCTCGGGCCCGTGGCAGTTCACGCACTGGGCCTTCTCCTCGTAGATCACGAGGCCGCGTTCGGCGAAGGTCTCGTCGAAGCCCTTGACGGCACCCGCCTGACGACCGCCCTCGGCGAGCCAGTAGATCGGCAGCGCCAGGCCCACCACGATGAGCAGGCCGAACGCGCCCCAGAGGGCGAGGTTGAGGCGAGGGCCCTCGAGCTCCTCGTCGCTCTGGCCGGGCCCGCGGTTCGCGGCCAGCTCGATCTCGGAGCCGGCCTCCTTGCGGCCCGCTCGCAGCTGGGCCCAGACGAAGAGGATCCCGCCGATCACGACGACAGCCACGAACACGTAGCCGATCGCTCGTTGGGTGGTCATCTCTGCGAACATCGGTGGAGCGCTTCTTTCGTCGGGGCTCGGGTCGTCGGGGGATCAGGTAGTCGTGGGAGTGTCAGGTTGCGTCGCCGCGTTCCGGGAGACGCTCAGTGCTCTCCGCCGGTGACGCAGTGCGGGCCCTCGGCCTCCTGGCCGGTGGTGTTGGTGCCGATCGGGGGGCCCTGGATGATCTTGGCGCCGGCCGTGTCGACGGTGACCGAGCCGTCGGGTGCGACCTGGACGGGGAAGCGGTCCATGCCTCGCGGTGCCGGGCCGCCCTTCTTCTCGCCGACCTGGTTGTACTGCGATCCGTGGCACGGGCACTCGAACCACTGCGACGTCACGCAGCTCGGCACACGACAGCCCAGGTGCGGGCACTTCTGGTAGAGGGCGACGATCCCCTCCTCCATACCGGGCAGGCAGGCCTGACCGGCGTAGGCGACCCGGGCCTTCGGCAACGCCGAGGAGGGGAACGCGGTGATCCACATGCGGCCCTCGGGCTTGTACAGGAAGCCGTTCGCCTTGTCGATGTCGGCCTGGATGTCGCTCAACTTGCCGACCCGGATGAGGCCGCCGAACCCGCCGCCGCCGATCGGCCACAGGAACCCGACCATCGAGGCCACGCCGAAGCCCGCGATCGACAGCCCCATCAGACCCACGATGGAGCGATTGAGGAACTGGCGGCGGGTGACGTCGTAGGTGTCGGGGTCGGGCGGGACCCAGATCGTCGGAGCGCTCGACCCGGCGGGCACCACCGAGGTTCCCGCGCGCGCCACCGTGGCGGCGCGCTCGACCTCGCGGCCCTTGAGGCCGGGAGCCTCCTCACCGACCTCCTCGGCGCCGCGGCGCTGCTTGTCGCGGCGCAGCGTCTCGCGCGACAGCGCACCGGTGGCAGCGCCGACCTCGCGACGACGCAACACGCTGAGCAGCGCCACGCCGACGAGCACGACGACGATGACGATGAAGAGGACGACGAGACCGGTCATCGGGGACCGCCTTCGATTCGACGGGAATCAGGGGACGAGAGGGACACCACAGCGCTCACAGGTCGAAGAAGACGCCTTCGCGCCACGGGAAGGTGAAGTTGAAGCCAGGACCTCGGAAGAACGACCCGATGATGACCAGCACCGCCCAGAACATGATGTGCATGGTCATCAGGCAGATCGCGAACTTCCGGTCCTCGGGCTTGTTGGACGGGTTGCGATCGATGTAGGGCGCCAGGATCAGGATGAAGATGCCCATGCCGGGGATGGTCACGCCCGCGACCATCGGATGGAACATCGTCAGCAGCTCCTGGAGGCCCAGGAAGTACCACGGCGCCTTCGACGGGTTGGTCGTCTCGTTGAAGTTCGCGAGCTCGAGCAGCGGCGCGTTCACGAAGACCGAGAAGATCGTGGTGAAGGCCAGCAGGAACAACGAGGCGACGAACTCGCCGATGAGCAGGTGCGGCCAGACGTGGACCTTGTCCTGCGGCTTGGCCTTCACGTCCTGGATCGAACCGGACTTGACCACCGTCAGCAGGCGCTGCGTGTGACCGCCCGGTCCGGTGACCGTGGGCGGGGCGAGGGTCGCCACCCCACCGCCGCCGGTCGCGACCGCGACACCGCCGCCACCGCCGGCCTCGGCCTCTCCACCACCGGCGGCCTTGGCCTTCGCGGCCTTGGAGCGCTCGAGCAGGTGCGCGGGGATGCGCGACTCGCCTTCTCCGCCCGCGGCGGACCCGGCGTCTGCCGCCGCGCCCGTTCCCGCGTCGGCAGGACTCTCCTCGGGCGCGGCCTTGGCGGCGGCTTTCTCCTTCGCGGCCTGTGCCCGCTTGAGGAGGTGTTCGGGGACTTCGGTCATTTCACGTCCTCCCTCGACCTACAGCGGACCCGAGATGCCGCCATCCTTGCGCACCCGCCAGAAGTGGATGGCCATGAAGATGACGGTGATGAACGGGAAGAACAGCACGTGGAGCACGTACCACCGCAGGAGGGTCTCGGGGCCGATCTCCGACCCCCCGAGTAACACGAACCTCACTTGTTGGCCGAAAACGGGCGTGTAGCCCATCATGTTCGTGCCCACGGTCACCGCCCACAGCGCCAGCTGGTCCCAGGGGAGCAGGTAACCGGTGAAGGAGAGCAGCAGGGTCAGCGTGAGGAGGATCACGCCGATCACCCAGTTGAACTCTCGAGGTGCCTTGTACGCGCCGTGATAGAAGACGCGCGCCATGTGCAGGAAGACCGACAGCACCATCAGGTGGGCGCCCCATCTGTGCATGTTCCGTACGAGCAGCCCGAAGGTGACCGAGGTCTGCAGGGCGTAGATGTCGTCCCATGCCTGCGCGGCGGTCGGCCGGTAGAAGAACATCAAGAAGATGCCGGTGACCGTCAACAGGATGAACAGGAAGAAGCTCAGCCCACCCAGGCACAGCGTGTAGCTGACCTTCACCGCGTGGCGCTTCACCTTGACCGGGTGCAGGTGGTACAGCACCGAGTTCATGATCACGTAGGAGCGGTTCCGGGGGCTGTCGGTGTAGCCCTTCCGGAAGATCGACCCCGGCCGGAAGATCGAGCTCCACGCCTGCGATCCCTGCACGGAGTCCCACGCCTGCGACGCCTTGTCGGCGAGGCCGGGTGAATCGCCTTGCATCGTCTTCGCCACAGGTACTCCCTACTCTGCGTGCACTCGTTCGGTCGAATTCTGGAATGGTCAGGTGCCGGCGCTGGTCCGGCGGGTGTGTGAGTCGGCGTCAGCCGAGGCGCATGCCGTAGCCGTAGCCGTGCGTGCTCGTACGTTGGTGCGGGTCACCGCTGGGGGGCGGGTCACCGATCTTGCCCATGATGATCACTCCGGTCGGGCACCGGTCTACGCAGAGTGCGCAACGGGTGCACACGTCGTCGTCGATGAGGAACACCACCTTGTCGGAGGGATCCTCGCCTGGCTGCTCGACACCGACCGACTCGTCGATCGCGTCGGGCGTGACCATGTGGATGCACTTCCACGGACAGATGTCCACGCAGCCCTCGCACATGATGCACTCGGACTGGTCGATGTGGATGAACTGCTTCGGTTTGACGGCCTTCGCCAGGTAGTCGGCGTCGACCTCCTGGAGGACGTAGTCGGTCCGGAACTCCGGCATCGGGGGATTGGCGTCGGTGCCCATCGCAGACCTCGCTCAGCCCTGGGCCTTCGAGACCAGCGGACGGCCGTAGGCGGAGGTCGGCACGATCGCTGCGTCGGCGTCGGCCCGCTTGGTCCGGTCGTTCCACCAGGCGAACGCCCAGATGAGGCCACCCAGACCCACGACGTAGAGCGTCGTCACGACGATGTCGCGGAAGATCTCCTTGTGGATCGTGAGCGGGATGTCCTGCCAGAAGCCCCACCACGACGCCCACGACCCCTCGGGGCCGATGACCTTCTTGTCGGCTCGCCATGCGAGCTCGGAGTCGGCCCAGGTCAGGTACTCGTGGGGCACGACGCCGTAGAGCCAGAAGAGCACGAAGAACACGTAGGTCGCGGCGATCATCGCTTCGCCCCAGTTGAGGTACTGCCCGGGCTTGCGCTTGTGGGCGTACCAGAAGAACGGGATGAGGA
>DATEEV010000239.1:0-4264 GCA_035281005.1 Microthrixaceae bacterium
TGCTGAGCATGCGAGCGCCCGGAGGGTTCGTCGGCGATACCGGCCTGCTGGTCATCTGGCCGATCTGAAGACGAGCCGGCCGCACGACGACCTCGAGGCGCGCAGAAGCGTGGCTGACCCTCGCCGCTGACCCTCGCCTCACCCGTCGGGTGTCGGTCCGGCGCGTTGTCGGTGGTGGCGTTGGGACAAGAAGGTGCGGCCGCCGGGGGTGCGCCACCAGAGCCACTGGTCGTCGATGGCGTGCAGTCGACAGCTCGGCCACGGTCGCCTGTCCGAGATCAGCCTCGTGCGGTCGACGGCGAACCTCGCGACTCGACCGATCGCGTGGTCCCGCGTCGACGTCGCCACCGACTCGGGAGGCCAGCCCTCGATGCCGCTCAACTGGCGTGACACCTGGGCGAGAGCACACGAGGCGATGCAGTCGAGGGCGTACCGTCGTGCTGACCGTCGGCCGATCCTCGACCTCGACCCGCTCGACGTGAGCGACGAGATCCTCACCGACCCGGCCGAGGCGAAGCGCAAGAACCGTCGCAAGCCCAACGGCAACGTCACGCACGCACGAAGCGCACCGGGCGTGACCCTCGACGGCCACCCGTTGAACGACCGTCAGGCTGCTGCTGCGTTGCGCCTCGTCGGTTTCGAGCGTGCGACCGACGGCAGCGTCATCCCCTGCTGCTGATAGTCGGCTGTCGTTCGCTGCGAGGGTGTGCGGTCTGCTGCTGTTCTGCTGCTGCGGTTGTCTGTCTGGTGATGCGGAGTCTGTGAGCGAGACCGCTGTTTTTCAGTTGGACCCTCGACGAGGACACCAACTCCGACTCAATCTCGCCCCGACGAACAGGCGACGTAGCGTCAGGCAGATGAGGGCGGCGGTGACGGACCGGCGCTTCGGCGGGCAGATGGCGGCCAGTTCTGACCAGATCCGTCGCGCAAGGCATCGGATCAGGATGCTCGAAGCTGCGGGGCTGTCTCGACGGGAGATCGCACGCCGGGCGCATGTAGCTCCGTCATCGGTGACAAAGCTGATGTCCATCACCGACCCTCACGTCAGCAAGCCGGTCGTCACCGCGCTGCAGTCGGTGCGCTGATATTCGACTGTCTCCCCGGACGCCCTGGTGTGTCACTGACCCCGTTATACGTGTGATCGGTGTCAAGGGCTTGTGCCGGTGATGCGGTCGAGGAGGTTGTCGAAGATGGCGGCTCGGTCGGGTTGGTGGTGGTCGTTGGCGTGGTCGCGTTGGCGGAGCAGGACGGGGACGAACTCGGGTCCGGTCTTGAAGTAGGCGCAGGTCTCGCAGGCTGATTCCATGTGGCACTCGAGCTCGACGGGGCGGGTGCAGAGTCCGTTGCCGAGCATGCGGGCGTGGGCTTCGGTGCGGAGCCGGGTCATCGCGGCGGTTTCGATGTCGGAGGGTAGGGATCCGGGTGGTTGGCCTGCGGTGTTGTAGAGGGCGTCGATCTGGGTGCAGACCGCTTCGTATTCGTCGGCGACGACGCGGTCCGCGATGCGGGCGTAGGTGAGGGTCATCTCCATTGGTGCCGGGCTGGGCGGCGAGCCACACCTTGTAGTCCTCGATGTGGTGGCGGCGGATCGCCGCGATGGTGTCGATGTCGGTGGTGTCGACGAGCCAGCGGGCGAACTGGCGCAACGTGGAGTCCGCGACCTCGACGCTGCGCGGCGCGAGGAACGCGGTGAGTTGGACCAGGTAGCGACGCAAGGTCGCAGCGAGTTGCGGTGCGGTGGCGGTGAGGTCGGCCCAGTCGCTCTGCGCGGCGGGGACCGGCGGGCACACCACATCGAGGTGGGTGGCGGTGCTCATCGGGTCAGCTCCTGCATGGCCAGCAGTTCGGCGCGGTGGCTCGCCTCGATCAGCTCGGCGGCGCGCTGGTACTCATCGGCGAGCCACGCGTTGGTGAGGTGCAGGTAGATGCGGGTCGACTCGATCGAGCGGTGACCGGCTTGAGCCTGGACCGCTTCGAGGGCCATGCCCGCTTCGCGCAGCCGGGTCAGGCAGGTGTGGCGCAACATGTGACACGTCGCCCGTTCCAATCCGGCGCGGCGGCGGGCGCTGCGCATGATCGCGTCGACACCATCGGCGGTGAGCGGCCGGCCCTGGTTCGGTGCCTTGAGCGTGACGAACACCCGGTCGGTGTCGCAGCCCGCAGGGCGTTCGTCTCGGAGGTAGTCGCCGACCGCGGTGAAGAACTCGTTGGAGATCGGCACCACCCGCTGGTGGCCACCCTTGCCGTCGACGATGAACAGCGATCGGTCCGCGACCCGAATATCGACGAGGCGCAGCCCGAGGACTTCGCAGCGGCGCAACCCTTCCAACAGCATCGCCAGGACCATCGCCCGGTCCCGGCGAGTGCGCAACGCCGCCAGCAGGGCGGCCGCTTCGGCGGGCGCCAAGATCTTCGGCAGCGTCCGCGGGACCCGGACCAGAGGAACCGTCCGAGCCCGGCCGCCGCGTCGCCGCGTCGCCAGACCCCGAGGCACCGGGTTCACGTCCACGCCGGTGTCACCGCGGGCCACCAGATACGCGTAGAACCCAGACACGGTCGAGAGCCGCCGGGCGATCGTCCGAGCCGACAGGCCCGACTCGCGATCCGACATGCGAACCACCGTCCGATCACCACGCTGATCAGCGAGGAACTCGAACACGTCCGCCGCGGTCACGTCGGCCGGTTCCTTGGCCACGACCCTGAAGAACGTCTTCAGATCGTGAGCGACCGCCCGCAGCGTGTTCGGCGGGCCCGACCCGCGACGAACGCGAGGTACGAATCGACCAGCGGATCACCCAGCCCGAACCGCACCTCCCCGCCAGCACTCGAGGATCGGACCAGGCACGGAAAGTCCCGCTCGCTCAAGGAGCGTCCCGCGAGGTGGTGGGGTTTGAGGGCAGCACGGGGGTCCACCACGTAGTGGGGCCATCGGCGTGATTCTCGGTGTGTACCGCCAAGTGCACACCATGAGGAGAAGCAACCGATGGCCCTGTCCGAGTCTGCCCTGTCTGAACTGCTGGATGCGTTCCGCGCGGGTGAAGGTGTCGATCTGATCCGCGAGTCGGTCCGCCTGATCCTCCAGGAACTGATCGAGGTCGAAGCCACCGAGGTGATCGGCGCGGCGCGTTACGAGCGCAGCGACGACCGCGTCACCGAACGCAACGGGTATCGGCCGCGCCTGTTGGCCACCCAGGCGGGCGACATCGAGCTGCGCATCCCGAAGCTGCGGGAGGGGTCGTTCCTGCCGTCGATCCTCGAGCGGCGCCGGCGCATCGACCGGGCGCTGTACGCGGTGGTGATGGAGGCCTACGTGTCGGGCGTGTCCACGCGTGCGGTCGATGATCTCGTCGCCGCGCTCGGCGTGGCCTCGGGCATCTCGAAGTCCGAGGTCAGCCGCATCTGTGTCGAGCTCGACGAGGCGGTCGGCGCGTTCCGCACTCGGAACCTCGATCACGTCGAGTTCCCTTACGTGTATCTCGATGCCACCTACCTCCACGTGCGCGACGACCACCAGGTCGTCTCCAAAGCGGTCGTGGTCGCGACCGGGATCACCGCGACGGGCCAACGCGAGGTGTTGGGCCTCGACGTGGGCGACAGCGAGGACGAGGTGTTCTGGCGAGGGTTCCTGCGCTCGTTGAAGAACCGCGGGCTCGGCGGTGTGCCTGGTGATCTCGGACCAACACGCCGGACTGGTCCGCGCCATCGGTCGCTGTTTCCAAGGAGCCGCGCACCAGCGCTGCCGCGTGCACTTCGCTCGCAACCTCCTCGCCGTGATCCCCAAGGCGCACCAGGACATGGTCGCGGCGTTGTTCCGCACCGTGTTCGCCGGCATCGACGCGGAGGCCGTGTCCGCCCAGTGGGACCACGTTCGAGCGACGCTCGCCGAGCGTTGGCCCAAGGCCGCCGCGCTCATGGACGCGGCCAAGCCCGAGGTGCTCGCGTTCGCCGCGTTCCCCGTCGAGCACTGGCGCAAGATCTGGTCGACGAACCCTCTCGAGCGCGTCAACAAGGAGATCAAACGCCGCAGCCGCGTGGTCGGCATCTTCCCCAACGAAGCCTCGGTGATCCGCCTCGTCGGCGCCGTGCTCGCCGACCTCCACGACGACTGGATCGCATCAGAACGCCGCTACCTCTCCGAAGCCTCCATGGCCAAGCTCTACCCCGAGCGCGATGATGCAGCCCACGTCACCGCCGAACTCGAAACCGGCGACTGACCACACCGAGGATCAACCCTCGAATCCCCACCACTCCGCGGGGCGCTGCC
>DATEEV010000240.1:0-16706 GCA_035281005.1 Microthrixaceae bacterium
GGTCTTCGAGACGTCGTTGCCGTCGAGGAGGATCTGCCCGCTCGTGGGCTGCTCGAAGCCGGCGATCAATCGCAGCGTCGTCGTCTTGCCGCACCCCGACGGACCGAGCATCGAGAAGAACTCGCCCTGGGGGATCCCGAAATCGGCGACCTCCACCGCCACGTACGACCCGAACCGTTTGGTGACCTTGTCGAGCGTGATGACCGGAGGTGCGACGTTCGTGGCCATCACATCCCTTCGCCCCTGGGAGTCGTGTCGAGATCCATGCGAAACCTCCCAGAGTCGCAGTCCGATGGCAAGGGTTCGGAGGAAGCCTTCATCCCCCTGAAATCAGACGACCTCGCGACGCGAGACGACGGTGGATCCCCTTCGACTTCTGGTAGGTCGCGGTGAACGCCTCGAACATCATGTCGTACACCGCCCGGTTCGTGGGGCGAGGTTGATAGGTCGCGGCGACCTCGACCTTGGCCGCGAGATCGTCGACGCCGACGTGGCCGAGCGCGACTGCGGCCAACAGCGCCGCGCCCCGCGCGTTGGCACGGATGGGGTCGGCGACCTGGCGGATCTCGCGATCGAGCACGTCGGCGTGGATCTGGCACCACAACGCCGAGCTGGCCCCGCCCCCGACGAAGTGAAGCCACGGGAACGGACGTCCGACGAACTTCTCGACCGCTCCCAGCAACCAGCGACCGTTCAGTGCGACCCCCTCGAAGACCGCCCGGACCAGATCGGCGCGATCGGTGTCGAGGCTGAGGTGGTGCCAACCGCCGCGGATCGTGTTGTCGTCGACGGGGGTGCGCTCGCCGTTGAGCCACGGCGTGAACATGACGCCGTTCGCGCCGGGGGGCGACTGGGCCGCGAGGGCGTCCATCCGGGCGAAGGCATCGGTGGGCGCCGGCCCCGACCCGAGACTGTCGTCGGGCCACAGCACCCGGTCGCGGAGCCAGTTCAGACAGGCACCTGCGGTCTCCTGCTCGTCGGCGACGAAGTACTTCCCGGGCAGCGGTGACGGCAAGGCCGCGACCCCTCGGAGGATGTCGGTCTTCTTCTTCGGCACGTGGCAGGTCAGCCACGACGACGTGCCGACGTACAGGTGGCCCTCGAAGTCTCGAACCGCGCCGGAGCCGATCGTGGCCGACTGCACGTCCGGCGTCCCCCCGACGACCGGGATGCCGGCGGGCAGCCCGAGCTCGACCGCGACCTCGACCAGCAGCGGTCCGACCACGTCGGTCGCGGCGATCAGGTCGGGAAGCTGGCTGCGATCGACCCCCGCGAGCTCGAGCAGCTCCGGCACGTAGTCGATGCGCGAGGGGTCCCGGTTGTCGGTCAGCCAGTGCAGGGTGATCGAGTCGAAGGTGGCCACGGCCCGACCGGTGAGCCGGAGGTTCAGGTAGTCCTTCGGCTCGAGGTACAGCGCCGTGGCCCGGGCGACGTCGGGCAGGGCGTCGGCGATCCAGAGGATGTGACTGATCGGGTCCTTGCCGGATTGCGACGGCGCGCCACCGGTGAGCGAGATCCAGCGGCGGAGCTTGCGAGGGTCGTAGCCCGCGACGCGCACCGGGCCTCCCACCACCCGCCGCGTGACCTCGGCGCCGCGCGCGTCCATCCAGATCACCGCGTCATGGAGCGAATCGCCGGCGGCGTCGACGGGAACGGTGCCCGACCACTGGCTCGTGACCGACACCGCGACGATGCCGGCGACGTCGTCAGCCGGGACGCGCTCCCAGAGGCGGGCACACCCCGACACGACGCCCGACCACCACTCCGAGGGTCGCTGCTCGACCCCACCGTTGGGGAACAGCACCAGGTCGACGGGTGAGAACTCGCCGTCGACGAACCGCCCCTCGACGGTGAACAGTGCGACCTTCGGGCCGGAGGTTCCGAGGTCGATCGTCAGGACCAGTTGATCACCGCCTCCGGCGGCGGTGTTTGCTTCACCGCCTCCGGCGGCAGTGCTCACGCGACCTCCATCGCACCCAGCCGCCACACCGTGACGCCCACGGCGACGGTCGTCACCATGACCATCCAGGCGACGCTCGTGGGGAGCCCGAAGTAACCGAGCCGTAGGCGCGTCCCCGCGATCTCGTCGACGATCGACACGGCGTGGCTGTGCACCGCGAGCGATCCGAGCGCTCGTCCCCCTCGGGCGACGAACGCCTCGACGATCAGCACGTAGGTGATGCCCCACACCAGCGCGCGGTTCGTGACCAGACCCAACAGGACCGCGAGCGCGGTGTAGGTGGCGGTCGCGATCGCCGTCGCCAGACCGACCGCGACGACCGTGCCCGGATCCGCCGTGATCAGCGCGGCGCCGAGGACCGCGGGAATCACCGCGAGGGGTACGGCCCACGTGAGTGCCGCCCCGAGCGCGCCGACGGCGAGCTTCCAGCGGGGCTGGGGCCGAACCCACAGGTAGACGAGCGTGCCGTCGTCAACCGGATCACCGAGGACCGCCGTGCCGAACACGAGGGCGGTGATGGGCGCCATGATGGTGAGCCCGAAGGTGTCACCGAAGCGGGCCGCGGCCCGGATCGGGCTCGGGGGCGACGAGACGCCGACGCGCCACGCGACGAGCACGCCACACACGCCGACGACCACGAAGCCGACGGTTCGGGCACGCGACGCCACGACCCGCGTCGAGCACCCGTAGAGCGCGGCGAGCGCCTTCATGACCCCCCGCCCCGAGGGCCGATGATGTAGCGGAACACACTCTCGAGATCGTCGTCGAGCGGCAGCACCTCCTCGAGGCTCGCGTCGAGGCGCCGGGCGACCGGTGCCACCGTCCGTCCCAGGCTGCCGACGTCGGAGGTCTGCACCTCGAGTTGATCCTCGCCCACGACGCGGGCGCCGACGACGGCACCGCCGGACAGCAGCTCGGCCGCGAGCTGGCGCGGGCGGTCGCTCCGCACACGGATGCGGTGCGGTCGGTCGTCCATCAGGTCGCGGATGGCATGGAAGTCACCCTCGGCCGCCAACCGACCCTGCGCCAGCACGAGCACCTGCGAACCGAATCGTTCGACCTCGTCGAGGACGTGCGAGGAGATCACCACGCACCGGCCCTCCTCACCGAGTTGGGCGAAGACCTGGGTGAGCCGCCGCCGCTGTCGAGGGTCGAGACCGTTCAACGGCTCGTCGGCGACGACGATGGCCGGCCCACCCACCAGCGCCTGTGCGATCTTGGCCCGCTGCCGGTTGCCCCTCGAGAGCTCGTCCATCGGCCGCGGGTCGCCGGGGTCGAGCTCGACGAACTCGAGACAGCGCCCCGCCACCGCCGCGGGGTCGTCCGCGCCCGCGAGCACCGCGGCCAGTCGGACGAATCCGAACGCCGAGGTGCGAGGCAGCACGCCGTCCTGTTGGGGGACGATCCCGATCGCTCCGAGCACCTCCGGCGTTCGACGCGGATCGTGGCCGAAGAGCCGCACCGTTCCCCGTGACGGGCGGGCGAGGCCGCACAGGAGCCGCAACACCGTCGACTTGCCCGCGCCGTTCGGGCCGAGCAGCGCCGTCACGCCCGGGCCGAGGCGGAACGAGACGTCCGAGACGGCGACGACGCCGCGGAACCACTTCGTGACCCCGGTCAGCTCGACCATCGGCGCGCCGGGGTCACCCGTGTCGTCGGTGGAGCGCACATCGACCGGAGCGCTCACTGGTCCACCCTCACCGGGTCACCTCGAGGCGCCGGTAGCGCCATGCGATCACGAGCAGGCCGGCGAGCACCCATGCGGCGTAGGCCACGAACACCGACGCCGTCGACAGTTCGACCTCGCCGCTGAAGGTGAGCTCCGACGGCTCGCCGAAGATCCGGAACACCGCCTCATAGGGCAGCGTCCCGAGGTTGACCAGACCGAGCCTGGCGCTCTGACCCGCGTCCTCGACCAGGTAGGTCACCAGGCCCGAGGTCCCGACGAGGACCGCGAGGAACGCCGCTGATGCGGCCGCCTTGCGCGAGGTGATCGACGAGATTGCGAGCGACAACACGGTGTAGAGCAGCGACACCGCGAGGCCCGCGCCGATGATCCGGGCGAAGGTACCGAGCCATCCCGCCACACCGTCGGGGCCGTACCCCTGCGTCGAATAGCCGATGAGCAACAACAGCGGGGGGCCGATCGTGACGATCCCGACCACGATGAGGACCGAGAGGCCCTTCGCCAACAGGTACGACGTCCGGGTCAGCGGCGAAGCCAGGTAGAGCCCGAGCATCCCGGTGCGCCGGTCCGGGCAGAGCACTTCTGGGGCGACGAACGATGCGATCACGATGATCGCGAGCACGACCTGTCCGTAGTTGGACGCGTAGGTCGGGATGAGCTGCGACGCGATGACGTCGCCGGGCGCTCCCTGCTCCTCGAGCCGGTTGCCGATGACGGTGATCCCGACGTACACGGCGGTGGGGAGGTACGCCAGCACGATCGCCAACGCGGGGAACACCTTCGCCCGCGCGGGGCGCCGGAGCCCCAACGCCCGCTGGAGGGTGAGTGTCGTGACCGTGCGCATCGCCGAGCGAACGCCGCCCCGCTCACCCTCGTAGCGTCGGTAGCCACGATCGATCAGGCGCGCGGCGCGCGGCGCGTCGGCGCCGGCGGGGTCGGTCGAGGTGGTCGTCATCGGCGATCCACCTCCAGATAGGCCTCCTCGAGGGTCGCGACGCGCGGCTGGAGCCGGCGAAGCGTCGCCCCGGTGTCCGCGACGGCGTCCCTCGCTGCCAGCGCCACGCGGGCGGGGGTCCGACCCGAGTCCGGGGCGACCTCGAGCGTGACCCGGGTCCCCTCGACGACGACGTCCCAACCTCGCGACGTGAGCAGGTCGCCCACCGCGGCCGCGTCGAACTGCGTCGCGAGCTCGATGCGCATGCCTCGCCCGTCGCCGCGGATCTCGTCGATCGCCCCGTGCGCGACGACGCGGCCCGACGACAACATCACGACCCGGTCGCAGGTGCGCTCGACCTCGTCGAGGAGGTGCGACGACAACACGACCGAGATGCCGAAGTGGTGCCCGATCCGTCTGATCAGCTCGAGCATCGACTCCCGCTGCGTCGGGTCGAGCCCGTCGGTGGGCTCGTCGAGCAGGATCAGGGCGGGATCGTGGGCGATGGCCATCGCGAGCTTCACTCGTTGGCGCTGGCCCACCGACAACGTTCCCAACGGCCGGAAGCGTTCCTCGCCGAGCTCGACCCACCACAGGGCGTCCGATGCCCGTTCGATCGCCTCACGGTGCGGCAGGCCGTGGACCTCCGCGATGTGGCGCACGAAGTCGTGCGCGAGGACGTCGGGGGGCAGCTGGTGGTGCTCGGGCGCGTAGCCGATCCGCGATCGCACGGTTCCGCCCGCCCGCCCGGGATCGAGGCCGAACACGGACAATGCGCCCTCGTCGGGGCGGTGGAGGCCCAGCAGCAGGCCGAGCAGGGTGGTCTTGCCGGCACCGTTCGCGCCGAGCAGACCGGTGATGCCCGGCTGGACGATGAAGTCGGCCCGATCGAGCACTGTGCGTCGGCCGTAGCGCTTCGTCACCGCTGTGCCCACGATCAGCGGAACGTTTGCGTCGCGCCCAGTTCCGGGCAAGGGCTCAAAGGCAGCATCGGACGCGGCGGTCGCCGCGTCGAGCACACCCTCGGGAACCGGCATGGGCCGTAGTGTTCCATCTCGGGCGGGGGAGGGCAGCACGGAGGTGCACGGGTGACGGACCAACCAGTCGACGCGCCGAAGGCCCACGAAGCCGTCAACGCCTACATCGATGACGCCGCGGACCTGATCGACCTCACGCCCGAGATGCGCCTGACGTTGATGCATCCCACGCGGGAGATCTCCGTGCAGATCCCCGTGCGCCGCGACGACGGCGGCCTGATGCTCGCTCGCGGGTATCGCGTGCAGCACAACGACAGTCGTGGGCCCTTCAAGGGCGGCATCCGGTACCACCCGTCGGTGGACCTCAGCGAGGTCCGGGCCCTGGCCTCGCTGATGACGTGGAAGACCGCACTCGTCGACGTGCCCTTCGGAGGGGCGAAAGGCGGCGTCGAGGTCGACCGGTCGTCGCTGTCGGTGCACGAGCTCGAGCGCCTGACGCGCCGGTTCACGCTGATGATCGCGAGCGACCTCGGCCCGTACCGCGACATCCCCGCACCCGACATGAACACCGACTCCCAGGTCATGGCCTGGTTGATGGACGAGTACTCCGATCATGCCGGATACAGCCCCGCGGTGGTGACGGGCAAGCCCCTGTCCCTCGGGGGCGCACCCGGACGCGAGGAGGCGACGGGCCTCGGCTGCGTGTTCGTGCTCGAGGAGTTCTGCCGGACCAACCACCGCGAGCTCGTCGGCCTGAGAGTGGCGATCCAGGGCTTCGGCAACGTCGGCGGATCGATGGCCTGGGAGTTGTTCCGACGGGGGGCCAAGGTGGTGGCGGTCTCGGACGTCACCGGCGGTCGACACGACCATGGCGGACTCGACATCACGAGCCTGCGCGAATGGGTCCGCGGCGGTCGGACCCTGGCCGAGATGGTCGAGGGTGAGGCGATCGACAACGACGAGCTGCTCGCCCTCGACTGCGACGTGCTGGTCCCGGCCGCGCTGGGCGAGGTGCTGCACCAGGGCAACGCCGGCCGGGTCGGTGCCAGGGTCGTGCTCGAGGCGGCGAACTACCCGGTCACGCCAGCAGCGGACGAGATGCTCCGCGAGCGTGACGTGACCGTGATCCCCGACATCCTCGCCAACGCGGGCGGTGTCACCGGCTCGTACTTCGAGTGGACCCAGAACATCCAGCAATTCACGTGGAAGCAGGATCGGTTCAACGCAGAGCTCGCCGATCGGATGAAGAGCGCCTACGAGATCGTGCAACGAACCGCCGACCGTCACGAGTGCACGTTGCGCCGTGCGGCCTACGCCATCGGCATCCATCGCGTCGCGGAGGCCACCCGGATCCGTGGGTATCTGTCCTGAGTCGGACGTAGCCTGGCGAGGTGAGCAACGAGCTCCCGATCGATCCCGACGACGAACCCGACGACAGCCCCTATGAGTGGCTGCAGGCCGAGTGGCTCCCTGAGACGTGGGACCAGCACGAGCGCATCGAGCCGAGCCGCGACGTAGATCGGTTCCGCCGCACCAGCGCCGGCGCGATCCTCGCCGCGGGCATGCTCGGCCTCCAACAGGTCCTCGACCCCAAGAAGAACGAGGACCCTCCGATCGTCGTCGAGTCGCCGGGCGAGCCGCCCGGGCCCAAGCACCTCGAGTTCGATCTGGACCCCGACGACCCTGCTGCGTCCACCGTCACCATCCACCCACGCGGCGAGACTCAACCACCGAACGAGGCGCGGTGAGCCTCCCGAACCAGCCCGGGAGTGACTTCCGGGAGACGAGGTCGATCTCGAAGGGTTGGATCATCGGCGCCGTCGCCGCGGTCATCGCGCTCGTGCTGGTGCTGCAGAACCGCACCCAGGTTCCCGTCTCCTTCCTGTTCTTCGATCTCCACATGCGTGTCTGGGTGCTGTGCCTGATCACCCTTGCCCTCGGCATGACGCTCGGGTGGTTCGGTCCGCGTCTGGTCCGGCGGGCACGGAATCGCCGTGCCGGACGCAACGGCGCCTGAGCGAGGGCCACGGAGCGAGCGGGACGGCGCAACCGGCCCCAGACCTCAGCTCGCGCGCTTGACCGCCGAGTCGGGCGCCCCGGCCCCGCGGAGCTGCTCCCACTTCTGGCGAATCCGCAGCGCCCAGTACCAGGCACCCGTCGTGCGGATCGGACCACCGCGGTACGCCGAGTACCTCCACGCCGGTCGCACGTAGTCGGTCCAGTCCGGCGACGCGACGTGGGCGAACCGGCCGTAGCGAAGGTCGATCCGATGTTGGATCTGCTCGGGCGTGCGGTACTGGTAGTGCAGGAGCATCCCGAGGCGGCGGTGGACGGCCCATTCGGCCTCGGGCCTGGGCAGGTAGAGGTCGGGGTCGTCCCACCCGCGGTCGGGGTCGTTCCGGAAGAACCGGAACTCCCGCCAGTCGACTCGGTAGGAGCGGATCCGCGCTCGGATCGGCGCGGTGGCGTCGACCCGGCCGCTCTCCCACCGCCGTCGATCGGCGTCGGTGAAGACGAATTGCGCCATCCAGCACATGACGGCGTCCGCGCCCGCTGCCTCGGCCTCGGCCAGCCGAGGCCTCGGGTCGCCGTCCATCATCTCGTCGGGCGCGAGCATCATCCACCAGCCGTCGCCGAGCTCGGCGTGGAAGGCGTTGTAGATCTCGGAGCGGATGCCGTCGTAGAACGGCTCGTCGAACTGTCGGAGTTGCACCACCCGCCCGGGATGGCGGGCCGAGACCTCGGCGACGAGCTCCCACGTGCCGTCGGACGAGCAGTTGTCGAGCTGCACGATCTTGTCGCAGAACCCCAACGCGTGCTCCACGACCTCGACGATCACGTCGGCGTCATCCTTCGTGACCAACATCGCGTACAGCCGGACCATGAGACTCCTATCGTCCCCAGCGCTCGATCCGGCTCCGGTCGAGCACACGGATCGAGTTGCGGGCCAGTTCGATCGCGTCCTGATCCTCGGCCCGCCGAAGGATCCGGTTCACTGTCGGCCGGGTGGCGCCGACCATGTCGGCGAGCGCCGACTGTCCGATCCTGATCGCCTCGGTCCCCTGAACCTTGCGGTACTCGTCGAGCAGGACCAGCTTGCGATAGACGCGCTTGTCGACACTGACGTGGAGCGACTCGAGCACCATCTCGCTGAGCTCGTGGACCCGCTCCGCCAACGCGGCGATCAACAAATGGTCGACCCCACGGTGCCGCTCGCGCATCACCTCGAAGTCGCCGCGATGCAGGGCGAGCGTCTCTGCCTGCGTGACCGCCGACACGGTGGCACTGCGTCGCCCCACCTCTCCCAGCAACGCCAGCTCGCCGAAGTGGTCGCCGGTGGGCACCAGTCGAAGGATCGCCGAGTTCCCCGACGACATCGACAGGCGGACGTCGAACGTTCCCTTCGTGACCATGTGCAAGGTGTCGCCGAGGTCGCCCTGGTGGAACACCACCTCACCTGCTCTCCATCGCCGTCGTACGGCTCGGCGGAGCACCTCGGCGCGAGTCGTCTCGTCGAGGACCTGGAGCAATCGGGGACCCGCCATGGCTACCAGAGTGTCATCTCGGACACGTTCGGGGTGTGCCCCGAGACAAGGATCCGGCGCGTCATTCGTGTGACGATCGAACTCGAACCTGGCCGCGACGTGAGCGTGGACGGGGACCGATACGTGGTCGGGCGGTGAATCAACGTCGCCCCCGTCTCGCCTTCCGACCACGGCATCGGATCCACGTCTTCATTCACGTCCGGCCTGGTCCGCGTCCGGGTGGCGGTCCGTCACACGTCGAGGTTCCGCAGTGAAGCAGGGAGCGCCAGCGACCGAGCCTGAACGGAGGAAGCCTCGACCATGAGGATCGAGGTTCCGCAGTGAAGCAGGGAGCGCCAGCGACCGAGCCTGAACGGAGGAAGCCTCGATCATGAGAGTCAGTCCTGACCGGCGATGCGGTAGCCGTGCTGGAGCTCGTCGAGATGTCGTCCCATCGCGTCGGCCGCGCCCTGGGCGTCACGTCGCTCGATGTGCTCGAGCAGCTCGCGATGGTCGTGGTCGACGCGATCCCAGAAGTCCGACGATGACCGGTCGCGCTCGACCCGGTCGCGGATGACGCCGAACAACGGCGCCGTCATCTCCTCGAGCAGCGGGTTGCCGGATGCCCCCAGGAGCAGTCGATGGAACCTCTCGTTGCCGCCCCGGCCGTCCTCGAGGCACTCCCGCAGCCCGGCGAGCTGTTCCTCGGTGCGACGAGTGGCGGCGAGCGCTGTCGCGGGCACCTCGAGGAGGCGGCGTGCCTCGATGATCTGCTCGACGGTCAGGGTGTCGTGGGCGACCAACAGGTCGAGGCTCGCTCCGAGCTCGTTGCCGATCCGGTCCGGGGAGTGCTGCGACACGAAGCTGCCCCCGGTCGTGCCCCGCGTGGTGACCACGAGGTGTTGGGCCTCGAGCAGCCGGATGGCCTCGCGCACGGTGGAGCGGCTGACCCCGTGCTCGTCGCAGAGGTCGGCCTCGCCCGGCAGCCGCTCGCCGGGACGGACCTTCCCGTCGAGGATCTGGATGCGAAGTCGCTCGGCGAGCTGCTGGTACGCGGGTCGTGCGGCCCCGCGGGTGGTCTCAGGCGTCGGGTCCACCTCCGATTCCCTTCCCACCCTCGGCATCGTAATTGAGCTACTTGTAACCCTTCATGATCGCGGTGACCCACCACTCCGGCGCCGCATTCATGAGCGTCCCCATGTCCCAGTAGTCCCACCAGCGGGTGATCGCGCCGTCGTCGTCGAGCTCCATGACCGAGACGAAGGGCAAGGTCGCGGAGTGATCGTCGTCCCAGGTCCAGGTCTCGCTGTGCTCAGTGACCACTCGCGAGCCCTCCGCGACGATCGTTCCCTCGTAGCACACGTAGTCCGCGAGCGGCCCGATGCCCAGCGCCAGCCGTGCCTCGATCTCGGCCGGCCCGAACGCTCCCTCCTCGGGGGCGGGGACGTCGGTGTAGTGGCCGTCGGGCGAGAATCTCGCGGCCACGGCCGCGAAGTCACGGGCGGCGAGGTCAGCCCACAGGCCTGACACGGTGCTGCGGTTGCGGTCCTCGATGGCTCCCATTCGAGGCATCCTGCCAGAGGAAGCCGGGGTGGCGGCGCCCGGCCCCGGCAGTAGGATCCCACCCATGTCGCCGGCGGAGTTCGCCATGACGGGGCTCGTGGTCGTGGCCGCGATCCTGGTCACCTTGCTCATCTCGATCGCCACCTGGGTGGCCATCGTCCGCAGGGCCAACGAGGTGTCGATGCGGCACCGCCCGCAGACTCGACGACACGGCAATCGGGTCGGGGCCCCGCTCCGGTGGCTCGCGTCGCCCAGCCGACCGGCGAGCCTCCACCGCCGGCTCCGGGCCGCGGTGGTCGCCATGCGCCTCTCGGTTCCCCCGCCTCGTCGGTTCCGATCGGCCTCGGCCATACAGGAGTTGGCCGATGAGGTCGAGGCCCTCGCCGCAGCGCTCGATCACGAGCTGCTCTCGATCGCGCGCCTCCCGGTCGGTCCCCGCAGCGCCGCGCTGGTTCCGACGGCTGCCCGTGTCGTCCAGATCGAATCGCTCACGCGGCGTGTCGCTCGAGCGGGGAACCAGTCGGACCCTTCCCGGCTGACCGATGTGCAATGGGACGCCCGCGCCGACGACGTCGACGACCGTGTCACCGCGCTGCGCGAGGCCCAGGCCGAGGTCGACGACCTCGAGCGCCAGCTCGGGCTCAGCTGATCTTCCGACGGCGGACTCAGCCCGGCCAGCCGAGCAGCGGAGGAGAAGAAGCCCGAAGGGCGAGCCTGAGCCGCAGCGACGAGGCAATCAGGACTTGGCGAGGTCACGGGCGAGCCCCGCCACCTTGGACCGGATCGAGGACCACTGGTAATGCTCCAGGTAACGCTGTTCGGCCGCCTCGATCATCGCGGCACGGGCGGACAGGTCGGTCACGGCAGCAACGCAGCTCCGTGCGAACGCCTCAGCGTCGTCGGCGATCAACAGGTGCTCACCGTCGCGCACGTCGATGCCCTCGCAGCCGACGGCGGTCGACACCATCGGCAACCGGTTCGCCATGGCCTCGACCACCTTGAGGCGGGTGCCTGACCCCGATCGCAACGGCACCACCGACACGTCGGCCGAGTCCATCTCGTCGCGCAGCGAATCCACCGCGCCGACGACGGTGACCCCGTCGAGCGAGTCGAGTGACCGCACCGATTCGCAGTGGCGGCCGACGACGCGGAACTCGGCTCCGGCCACACGCTCCCTGACGAGCGGGAGGATCGTCGAGGCGAACCAGCGCACCGCGTCGACGTTGGGCTCATAACCCATGAGGCCGACGAACAGGAAGACCGGCTGACGGGCATCGTGGACCGCGAGGTGATCTCCGGGGCTCCACTCGCGTTCGTAGCCGTTCGGCACGTCGACGGCGTTGGGGCATCCCGATCGGGCCACGTCGATCTCACTGCACGCGAGCACGTGGTCGACGGTCGCGGCGGCGCGTCGCTGGAGGCGGTCCCAGCGGCGCTCGTCCACGAGGTTGAACCCGCTGGCGACGAGCCAACGGAGGGTGGCGGCGGCGCGGGCGCCGAAGCCGTCACCGGGAGCCGTGGCGGGTCCCATGCGACGGATGCCCGCCACGCGCTCGCTCTCGAGATCGACGAAGTCCAGTATCGCCGGGCCCTCGATGAGGTCATGGGTCTGGTGCCAGGACGCCACGGCGCAGAAGAACGTCAGGCCGTACCGGGCCTGATCGAGCGTCGGGATGACACGACGGGCCGCACTGAAGTCCCGTCGCACCAGCCGGCGGGGATCGGGGCTGCGCACCCAGCGGCGCAACCACACCGACGCGGGCAATTCCGGCGATTCGGGGGCGTCGATGACCGTGACACCGTCGGGTGCCGGGTCGCGGGCCCGGTCGGACCCGTCGAGGCAGAGGAAGTCGACGGGCCCGAGGGTCAGCAGCGCCTCGACCATGTGGGCGAGGCGCGCCTTGTAGCCATCGTGGGGAGGCCACGGATAGTGATCCGCGATCACCAACGAGGTCACGTCCCCACTCCCACGGCCGGACAGGGTAGCGGGGCCACCGCGCAGTCCCGCCCAGGCCGAGGGCGATGACCTCGAGCGCCAGCTCGGGCTCAGCTGAGCTCGCGCCCTCTCGCAAGCGTCGCGGGAGCATCCACCATCGCCGCGGATCGCGCCGTCATGATGCGGGGAGTGACGAGTCGACGGCACCCGACTGGGATCGGGGCGACGAGAAGCACCGGGTCGAGGCCCGGGACGGAGGCGGGATGAGCACTGGCTGGGGACGTCGCACCTACGTGGTCGACACATCGGTGTTGTTGTCGGATCACCTCGCGTTGGAGCGCTTCGCCGAGCATGACGTCGTCGTGCCGCTCGTGGTGATCTCCGAGCTCGAGGCCAAACGCCACCACCCCGAGCTCGGTCCGATGGCGCGGGCGGCGCTGCGGTACCTCGAACGGTGCCGCACGACCCACGGCACGCTCACCGAGCCGCTGCCGGTCGGCGACGGGGGGACCCTGCGGGTCGAGTTGAACCACCTCGACCCCGCGGGCCTGCCCGACCCGATGCGCAGCGAGCCGAACGACGGACGCATCCTCGCGGTGGCGCACAACCTGGCGGCGGAGGGTCGTGACGTCGTCGTCGTGACCAAGGACCTTCCGCTGCGACTCAAGGCCTCGCTCCTCGGCCTCGGCGCCGAGGAGTACCGCAACGAGCTCGCTCCGGCCGACGACTGGGGTGGGGTGGTCGAACTCGTGCTGCCGCCGTCAGCGATCGACGCGCTCTACGAGGTCGGTGAGATCGAGCTCGACGACAGCGACCTGCCGACCCACGCCGGCCTGGTGATCAGCGACGGCGGCCGGTCCGCGCTCGGCCGGCTGCACGCGGACAAGGTCGTGCGACGCGTGTCGGGCAATCGCGAGCTCTTCGGAGTCTCCGGCCGATCGGCCGAACAGCGAATCGCGCTCGACCTGTTGTCCGACCCCGAGGTCCCGATCGTCTCGTTGGGCGGCGCGGCCGGGACCGGGAAGTCGATCCTCGCGCTCGCCGCGGGCCTCGAGGCCGTACTCGAGCAGCGAACCCACAAGCGCGTCGTGGTGTTCCGCCCATTGCACGCGGTCGGGGGCCAGGAGCTCGGCTACCTGCCAGGCTCGGAGTCGGAGAAGATGCAGCCCTGGGCCGCGGCGGTCACCGACGCGCTCGAGGCGATCACGACACCCCAGGTCATCGAGATGCTCCTCGCCCGCGGCCTGGTCGAGGTACTGCCGCTCACCCACATCCGAGGCCGCACACTCGTCGACACCTGGGTGATCCTCGACGAGGCACAGCAATACGAGCGCCCGGTGCTGATCACGGCCCTCACCCGTCTCGGGTCCGGCTCGAAGGTGGTGCTCGCCCACGACGTGGCCCAGCGCGACAACCTTCGAGTCGGCCGCTACGACGGAGTGGTGTCGGTGGTCGGCGCGCTGAAGGGCGATCCGCTGTTCGCCCATGTGACCCTCACCCGCAGCGAGCGCAGCCCGATCGCCGCGCTCGCGGCGAGCCTCCTCGAGCAGACCTGGGCCTGACCCATTGCTGGAGTAGTGAGGCGTCGATCTAGAGGGATTTGAGAACGGAGCGGGCCGCCCGATCGCCGCACAGTCCGTGCACCCCACCGCCGGGAGGGGTCGAGGACGAGCACAACCACATGTCAGGGATCGGCGTCCGATACGGGTCGAGAGATGCGTCGGGCCGGAAGAGCACCTGGAACCCGTCGGTCGCTCCTGCGGCGATGTCGCCACCGCGATAGTTCTCGTTGTACGACGAGAGATCTGCTGGCCCCGTTGCCTGGCGGGCAAGAACCAGGTCTCGCCATCCCGGGGCGAACCGGTCGAACTGCGCTTCGATCCGCCCTGTCATATCGGCGGTGCATCCGTTCGGCAAATGGCAATAGGCCCAGAGGGTGTGGTGGCCGGCGGGAGCCCGTGACGCGTCGACGATCGACGGCTGCGCACACAGGACGAACGGGCGATCTGGAACGCGGCCGGCCCAGACGGCTTGCTCGGACGCGGAGATCTCGCGGATCGTCCCACCGAGCTGGACGGCGACCGCACGACGGGCCTCCGCGTTCGTCCAGGGCATCGGCCCGGCGAGGGCGTAGTCGAGTTTGAATGACGCAGCACCGTGACGGAACCTGGCCCATCGGCGACGTAACCGATCCGGGACGCGTTCGCCGGCGATCGCCATGAGCTGCCACGGCGTGGTGTCGAAGAGGTAGGCCCGGGCTGAGGGGAGGTCCCGGAAGCTCCGCACCACCTGGCCGCATTCGATGGTTCCGCCCAGCGACGTGAGATACCCGCCGAGCGCGTCAGCGATCGCCTGGGAGCCGCCGCGGGCGATCGGCCAGCCCGACACGTGCGCCGCGGCGGCGAGGACCAGTCCGCCAACCGCCGACAGCGGTCGCGACAAAGACGTGTTCGCGTGCGCTGCTGTGCCTGCGAACACTGCTCCGGCGGCCGGTCCGAGCCCGCGTCGGGCGATCGTGGTGGTCGGGACCAGAGCGCGCGCGGTGAACTGAGCGAGCAGCCAAGGTGCGGAGAGTGCAGTGACCGCAGGACCGAGCAACCGGTCAGCGAACCGCGGCCAGGAGCGAACGAACGGCTCGAGCAACCGCGACCACGTTCCGTCGCAGTTGTTCCGGTCATCGGTCGCGGCCATACCTCTGAGCAGGACCCCGGCCGATCCGTCGTCGAAGGGGTTCACTGCTTCGATCGGCGACGGGATCCATTCGAGGCCGAACTCGGCGAGGGGCATCGACCGGAACGCGGGCGACGCCGCGCCGGTTGGGTGCACCGCGGAGCACATGTCATGGCGGAACCCCGGCAACGTGAGCTCCTTGGTGCGAGTGCCCCCTCCGAGCGTCTCAGCGGCCTCGAGGACAAGGACCGAGCAACCACTCTGGGCACAACGGATCGCCGCGGTCAGTCCGTTCGGGCCAGACCCGACGACGACCACGTCGAACTCGGCGCCGCGGTGCTCAGCCACAGGGCCGCCATGCTCGGTGATCCCTCGATCGTAGTGTGATCGGTCAGTTGCTTTCCCTTTCCCTGGGAGGCCACCGACCAGGCGTGACGCACCACAGGGCAAGGGGCATGGCCTCAGCGCCAGCCGAGCGGCTGGCATCATGGCGAGCCGTGCAGGTCCTGATCGTCTCACCGCACTTCGACGATGCCCCGCTGTCGCTCGGGCAGTCGATGCTCGACGGCGGGCTCGCGGCCCATCGGGTGACCGTCGGTGTGGTGTTCGGCCGCACGAACTGGGTGCGCTGGTGGCACCCGACGAGACGACGCGCGCCCCTCGTCGGGGCGATCCGCCGATTCGAGGAGGCGCACGCCGCGGTCCGCTTCGGTTACCGGGTGCGGGTCGCGCGGTTCGAGGAGGCGATCATGCGGCTCGGTTCGTCCGATACGAACGTCTACCTCGACCCTGGGTTCGAGCCCTACGAAGATCCCCAGTTCGAGCCCGTCATCGAGGCGTTGCGGCGCTGGGCGCTCGATGCCGACCTGGTGCTCGCCCCGCTCGGCATCGGTGACCACGTCGATCACCGGCTCGCGGCCGGCGCGGGGCGCGTGCTCGCGGCTGAGGGGGTCCGCGTCGCTCACTACGAAGACCGCCCGTACGCGTCGTTCTGCACCGACGACGAGGTCGCCGCCCGCGCCCGAGCGCTCGACGCCGCGCTGGAGTCGAGGCCAGCGAGCGGGCCGATCAACGACGCGAAGCGCCGGCGGATCATCTACCCGAGCCAGATGGATGACTTCTTCCACGAAGCGTTGGCCGTCGACCTCGACGACCATCGCCCCGAGCGGGTGTGGGTCATGCCCCACGACCCCTGGCCGGCCCGGACGGGAACAGGGGACCCTTCAGTCGCCGACACCGACCGGCATCCGCGACCCTGAAGCATCCTCGAACCGATCGAGGTCCCTGGGTGGGAGCTCGACCGACTCGTCGGGTGCCTCGTCGGGCGGCTCGTGCTCCGAGAAGCCGAATCGCTCGTAGAGGTGCTTCATCCAGCGCGGCGCCCACCAGTTCGCCTCACCGGCGAGCTTCATGAACGCCGGCACCAGCGTGGCCCGCACCAGGGTGGCGTCCATC
>DATEEV010000241.1:0-5037 GCA_035281005.1 Microthrixaceae bacterium
CGGCTCAAGGGCATCATCGAGTACACCGAGGAGCCGATCGTCAGCTCCGACATCGTCGGATCGACCTACAGCTCGATCTTCGACTCCGGCCTCACCATGGCCATGGGCAACATGGTCAAGGTGCTCAGCTGGTACGACAACGAGGCCGGCTACTCGAACCGCCTGGTCGACCTCACCCTCATCGTCGGCGCGGCGAACAAGTAGCCCGGCCCGGATGGCCGACTTCGTTCCCCAGCTCGAGGACCTCGGCGACGTCGACGGTCGTTCGGTTCTGCTCCGAGCCGACTTCAACGTCCCGATCCGCGACGGACAGATCACCGACGACCTGCGCATCCGCGCCGCGCTGCCCACGATGACGTGGCTGAGCGAGCGCGGGGCGAAGGTCACGGCGTGCACGCACCTCGGCCGGCCCAAGGGCACACCCGACCCCAAGTACTCGGTCGAGCCGGTGCGCCACCGACTGGCCGAGCTCGCGCCGGGTGTCGACCTGCTCGAGAACCTTCGCTACGACCCGGGTGAGGAAGGCAACGACCCCGCCTTCGTCGAGCGACTCGTCGCCGGGCACGACCTCTACGTGAACGACGCGTTCGGTGCGTCGCACCGCGCCCATGCGTCGATCGTCGGTCCGCCACAGGTGCTGCCGTCGGCGGCGGGGCGACTGCTCGCACGCGAGGTCGAGGTGCTCTCCGGGTTGCGCAACGACCCGAGGCGGCCGTTCGTCGCGATCACCGGCGGCTCCAAGGTCTCGGACAAGCTCGGCGTGATCAACGCCCTGCTCGACATCGCCGACCAGCTCGTCATCGGGGGCGGGATGTGCTTCACCTTCCTCGCCGCGCAGGGTCACTCGATCGGCAGCTCCTTGTTCGAGGCCGATCAGGTGGAGACGTGCGCCGCGCTCCTCGCCGAGCACGGCGAGCGGCTCCATCTGCCGTCCGACATCGTCGGCATGGGCCCCGGCGGGAAGCTCTTCGATCCCGACGCAGGTGGCGAGGTGCGCAACTTCGGTACCGACCTACCCGACGGGTGGATGGGGGTCGACATCGGCCCGGGCACCGCGGCCGAGTTCGGTGACATCATCCTCGAGGCCCGCACGATCCTCTGGAACGGACCGATGGGCGTGTTCGAGGACCCGCGCTTCGAAGCCGGCACCCGGGCCGTCGCCGAGGCGGTCGCGGAGTCCCGCGGCTACTCCGTGATCGGCGGTGGCGACTCCGCCGCGGCGGCCGCACAGTTCGGCGTGGACGACCGGGTCGATCACGTCTCGACCGGCGGCGGCGCGTCGCTCGAGCTCATCGAGCAGGGTGACCTGCCCGGCCTCGCCGCGCTCCGCGGTGCATCCAACGCCTGACGCCCCACCCCGAAAGCGAGTCCCGACATGGCCACGAGCCGTACACCGCTGATCAGCGGGAACTGGAAGATGTACCACGACCACTTCGAGGGGCTTCGTACGGTGCAGAAGCTGTCGTACAACCTCGGCGACCACGACTACGGCAAGGTCAACGTCGCGGTGCACCCGCCGTTCACCGACCTTCGGACGGTCCAGACCGCGATCGAGTCGGATCGGATGAAGATCGTGCTCGGGGCGCAGAACTGCCACTGGGAGGACCAGGGCGCCTTCACCGGCGAGGTGTCACCGCTCTTCCTGGCGAAGCTCAATGTCAGCTACGTGATCACGGGGCACTCGGAGCGGCGGGAGCTGTTCGGAGAGACCGACGAGAGCGTGAACCTCAAGGTCAAGGCGATCGTGAAGGCGGGCATGACGCCGATCATGTGCTGTGGCGAGACCCTCGACGAGCGGGAGGGCGGCTCGGCCGAGTCGAAGGTCGACGGTCAGATCCGGGCCGGACTGGCCGGCGTGGGCGCGGACACCGTGGCCGCCATGGTGATCGCCTATGAGCCGATCTGGGCCATCGGTACCGGTCGCACCGCAACGCCCGACGACGCCCAGGCGATGTGCGCGTTCATCCGGCGAGTCGTGGGCGAGGTGGCGGGCGCGGAGGCCGCCGGATCGGTGCGGATCCAGTACGGCGGCTCGGTCAAGCCGGGCAACGCTGCGGACCTCATGGGCCAGGCCGACATCGACGGCGCACTGGTGGGCGGCGCGAGCCTCGACGCGGACGACTTCGCCGCCATCGTCCGCTACGACCGCTGACCGGGCCATGGCGCCGGGTTCGTTGGCTGGTTCGTTGGCTGCGACACGCCGCTGATATTGTCGTCGGGTCCGAAGAGCGGCCCTCCGCCGATCCGGGAGACCCCGTTGTACCTCGCCTCGCTCATCCTCCAGTTCGCACTCGGCTTCGCGCTGGTCTTTCTCGTGCTCATCCACAGTGGGCGCGGCGGCGGCCTGTCCGACATGTTCGGTGGCGGGCTCGGGGCGTC
This sequence comes from Microthrixaceae bacterium, assembly GCA_035281005.1. Taxonomy (GTDB): domain Bacteria; phylum Actinomycetota; class Acidimicrobiia; order Acidimicrobiales; family Microtrichaceae; genus DATEEV01. The sequence goes on from DATEEV010000241.1 coordinate 2,380, forward strand.
GGCCTCGGCCTCGACGGTGATGGAGAAGAACCTCGACCGGATCACGGTCGTCGTCGCACTCCTGTTCGCGTTCAACTCGGTGATCCTGGGCTTCCTCATCGACAAGTGATGCCGCCGCTCGGCGCGGCGCTGCGGACCTAGGCTCGACTCTGTCGTCCCACCCCCGGGGACGGCGACAGGGAGGACGCCTGCCGTGCTGAAGCTGAGCATCCGGACGCTGCTCGCCAACAAGGGCCGGTTCCTGATGACCACGTTCGCCGTGGTCCTCGGTGTCGCATTCGTCGTCGGCTCGTTCGTGGTGACCGATACCGTGCGCGTCGCGTTCGACGGCCTGTTCACCGAGATCCAGGGCGGCAGCGACGTCACCGTTCGGGCGCAGTCCGACCTCGACAGCGGGGGCGGTGGCCCCGCGGCGAGAGGGCGGATCCCCGACACGTTGGTCGAGGTGGTGGAGGGCGTCGACGGTGTGGCTTCGGCCCAGGGCAGCGTGACGGGTTACGCGCAGATCCTGGACCAGCAGGGCGAGCCCGCGACGACGAGCGGAGCGCCGCTGCTCGGTATCTCCTGGGGTGAGGAGGACGGCGCGCTGACGCTCGATGACGGCCGCAAGCCGCAGGGTCCGAACGAGGTGGCCATCGACCGTGGGACGGCCGACGAGTACGACCTCGACCCCGGAGTTCAGACGCAGGTCCTGTTGGTCTCCGGCCCGAGACCGGTCGAAGTGGTGGGGGTGTTCACCTTCGGCGAGACCAACAGCCTGCTCGGGGCGAGGCTGACGGCGTTCGGCATGCCCGCAGCCCAGGAGGCGCTCGGCTCGGTCGGACAGCTCGACACCATCGAGGTGCGCGCAGATTCCGGCATCGAGCCGTCGGAGCTCGCCGATCGGCTCCAGCTCATGTTGCCTGATGGTGTCGAATCCGTGACCGACACGCAGGTCGTCGAGGAGAACGTCGACCAGCTCGGTCAGTTCGTCGGGATCTTCCAGACGGTCTTGTTGGCGTTCGCCGGCGTCGCGCTGTTCGTGTCCGCCTTCTACATCAACAACACGTTCTCCATCGTGTTGGGCCAGCGCGTCCGGCAGCTCGCGCTGTTGCGCGCGTTGGGAGCGAGCACCACGCAGGTCCGGCGCTCGGTCACCGTCGAGGCGCTCATCGTGGGAGTCCTGGCATCGGTACTCGGGATCGCAGCCGGCCTCGGCGTCGCGGTGCTGTTGCAGAGCATCCTCTCCGCGGGTGGGTTCGAGTTGCCCGCGACCGGGCTCGAGTTGCAATTGCGGACCTGGATCGCCGCCCTCGTGATCGGCATCGGGGTGACGGTGCTGGCGTCGATCGCCCCAGGCCGACGCGCTGCGAAGGTGACACCCGTCGAGGGAATGCGGGAGGGCGTCCTCCATCACTCCGGCGGCAGCGGGCGGCGCCTGATCCTCGGTGGGGCACTCACCGCGATCGGCGCGGTGGCGATGCTGGTGGCGCTGTTCGCGGTCGACGACACCGCGGCGTTGTTCGGACTGTTGGCCATCGGCGCGATCGCGGTGTTCCTGGGTGTGGCATGGCTGAGCCCCGTGTTCGCAGTGCCGGCGGGCCGCATCCTGGGTTGGCCGATGGAGAAGCTGTTCAAGGTGCCCGGCCGGCTGGCCCGGGAGAACACCATGCGCAATCCGCACCGCACGGCGAGGACCGCGTCGGCGCTCATGATCGGGTTGGCCTTGGTGGCCATGGTCTTGGTGGTGGGGGAGTCGATCAAACAGAGCGCGTCGGCTGCGATCGAGGGCGCGGTCAGCGCCGACTTCGTGATCTCGACCGACAACTTCACGGGGTTCAGCCCGACGGTGGCCACCGACGTCGCAGCGTTGCCCGAGGTCTCCGCCGCGAGCGGGGCGCGCTTCGACCGGTTCGAGTTCGACGGCACCGCCGAGGACCTCACGGCGGTGGATGTGTCGGTGATCGACCAGCTCATGGACGTCGACATGATCGACGGGAGCTTCGACGAGGCGGACGAGAGCTCGATCTGGGTCCACGAGGACTCCGCCGAGGAGAACGGCGTGTCGGTGGGGGACACGGTGCCGGTGAAGTTCGCGTCGGGAGGGGAGCAGGACTTCACCGTCGCGGGGGTCTACGGCGATGCCACCCTCGCCGGGAACTTCCTGGTGTCGCTGGACACCTTCACCGAGTTCTACCCGAGCGTCCCGGTGGACTTCTTCGCCTTCGCCAAGGCGGCCGACGATGTGCCGGTCGACGACGCCCGGACGGCGATCGAGGGCGTGCTCGACGCCTATCCGCAGGTGACGCTGGAGGATCGCTCGGAGTTCCAGCAGAGCCAGGAGGATCAGCTCAACGGGATCCTCGCCTCGGTCAACGGCCTGTTGGGCCTGGCAATCGTGATCGCGCTGCTGGGCATCGCCAACACGCTCGCGCTCTCGGTGCTGGAGCGGACCCGCGAGATCGGACTGCTCCGCGCGGTGGGGATGCTGCGCAAGCAGTCGCGGCGCATGGTGCTCGCCGAGGCGGTGATCGTGGCCGTGTTCGGGGCGGTGCTGGGCCTGGTGATCGGCCTGTTGTTCGGGCTCGGCGCGTCGACGGCAATGCCCGACTCGGCGGTCAGCACGGTCGCGGTGCCGTGGGGTGGTCTGGTGACGATCGTGATCGTCGCCGCGATCGC
>DATEEV010000242.1:0-3574 GCA_035281005.1 Microthrixaceae bacterium
GACCCGCCTCCCGGACGATCGGCGAGCACCTCCAGCGCGTCGAGCGACGGTTCGGGCTCGACCGGCGCGTCGGCGAGCACGACGGTGAGCGTGACCCCATCGTCGGAGAACTGGTCGTCGGGAGTCTCGGACACCGCGGACCTCTCGACCGAGGTGTCGGCGCGGCCATCGCCAGGATCCTCGGCGAGGTCCTCGACAGGAGCCTCGATCGATTCGTCACCGTCCACCCGCAGACCCGCCTCGAGCGCCTCGAGGACCTCGGGACCGGGGACGAACTCACCGAGGCCCGGCAACTCGTCGAGGCCGTTGATCCCGAGCTTGTCGAGGAACAGTCCGGTGGTACCGAAGAGCACCGCCTGTCCCGGGCCGGGATCGCGTGCGAGCTCCGCGATGTAGCCGCGCTGGTTGAGCGTGCGCATCACCGCGTCGACGTTCACGCCGCGGATCGCCGACACCTGGGACCGGGAGATCGGCTGCTTGTAGGCGACGATGGCCAAGGTCTCGAGCGCCGCCGCGGACAGTCGTGCGGACTGCCCGGTCAGCACGAAGCGCTCGACGTAGGGCGCCAGGTCGGTGTGGCTCTGGAACCTCCAGCCCCCTGCGACCTTCACCAGCTCGAAGCCGCGGTCCTCTCGCTCGTAGGCGGCCGCGAGCTCCTCACAGAGCGCCTCGACCACGTCGGGCGAGACCTCGAGGAGCTGCGCGAGCAGGCGCGGGTCGGCCGGTTCGTCGGCGACCATGACGATCGCCTCGAGCGCGCGCCGGGTCTCGTTGGCATCGGAGCGGCCGTCGGGTGCGTCGGACAGGCCGTCGCCGGGGGTCGGCACGTCGTCGTGTGGGTCGGGAACGTCGTCGATCATGCGCTCAGCCCTCGTAGAGGTCGACCATCTCGAGCCCGGCGGACGCGTCGTCGGCGCCGACCCACAGGATCTCGATGTCGCCGAAGCTGGTCGCCTGGGCCACGTCGATCGCGCCCTGCTTGAACAGCTCGAGCACCGCCAGGAAGCGCACGACGATCTCGAGGCGCTCGACCAGGTCGGCGGTGAGCTCTCGGAAGGTGATCCGGCCCATCCGGGGAAGCTCGTCGACCAGCTCGGCCACGGCGTCGACGACCGAGACCCGGATCGGCGCGACGTGGAACAGGTCGATGCGCGGTTGGAGCCGCGGTGTCATGGCCCGGAGGAACGCGGCGCGCAGCCGGTCGGGCGTGACCCCCTCCAACGCGTCGGGGGTGAGGTCGATGAAGCGCTCGTCGGGACCGACCGACCGTGCGAAGGAACGGGCGGCGGTTTCGTGCAGCTGCTGGAGCACCCGCGAGGCGTCCTTGAACGTCTTGCACTCGAGGAGTCGGGCCAGGAGAAGGTCGCGCTCCTCCCACAGGGAGAACTCGTCGTCGAGGTCGCCGTCGTCGAGGCCGGGCAGGAGACGCCGGGCCTTGAGCTCGACGAGGATCGCTGCGATGAGCAGGAACTCGGTCGCGATCTCGAGGTCGAGGCGCTCGAGGCGGTCGAGCTCGCTCAGGTAGACGTCGACGATCGAGGCCAACGAGACCTCGTAGAGGTCGACCTGCTCGCGAAGGATCAGGTGCAACAGCAGGTCGAAGGGCCCCTCGTAGACAGGGGTCTGCACGTCGACAGCCATGGCAGACCACCTTAGCGGCTGGGCCCCGGGGGGAATCACACCCCCGTCATTCGACCACGGCGCCCTCTGCGGGGACGGTTATCGTGCCCCGCCATGGCTCGCGTCTTCTCCGGCATCCAGCCCACGGGCGACCTCCACCTCGGCAATCTGCTGGGGGCGGTGGTCAACTGGGTCCGCGATCTCGAGGTCGACGAGTCGGTGTTCTGCATCGTCGACCTGCACGCCCTGACCACCCTTCAGGATCCCGCCGAGCTGCGCCGCCGGACCCTGCAACTGGCCCAGCTCTACGTGGCGGCGGGGCTCGATCCGGACCGCTGCACGCTGTTCGTGCAGTCACACGTATCCGAGCACTCCGAGCTCGCCTGGCTCATGGAGTGCACGGTCAGCTTCGGTGAGCTCGGTCGGATGACCCAGTTCAAGGACAAGCGCGACCGGGCCGGGTTCGTGTCGGCCGCCCTGTTCACCTACCCGGCGCTCCAGGCGGCCGACATCTTGTTGTACGACACGGACAAGGTGCCGGTCGGTGACGACCAGCGCCAACACATCGAGCTGGCCCGCGACCTGGCCGACCGGTTCAACGCCCGCTACGGGACCACCTTCGTCGTCCCCGCGCACTCGATCCCGCCGGCGGGGGCCCGGGTGATGGACCTGCAGGTGCCGACCTCGAAGATGTCGAAGTCGCTCGATTCGCCCCAGGGCATCGTCTACGTGCTCGACGAGCCCGCCGCGATCGAGAAGAAGTTCAAGCGCGCCGTCACCGACTCCGACGCCGAGGTCCGCTACGACCCCGAGGCCAAGCCGGGCGTGTCGAACCTGTTGTCCATCCTCGCCGCCGCGACCGGCAGCGATCCGACGGCCGTCGCCGCTGACCATCAGCAGTACGGGTCGCTCAAGTCGGCGACCGCCGAGGCGGTGATCGAGCTGCTCCGGCCCATCCGCGAGCGCTATGCCGAGCTCAGCGCGGATCCGGCCGAGACGACGCGACTGCTCGCGGATGGCGCGGCGAAGGCTCGGGGCACCGCGGCAGTGGTGATGGCGAGGGCCCGCGACGCGATCGGCCTCACCCCGCGCTGACGCTCGGTCGTCAGTCGGGTGGTTGGCTCATGAGTCAGCGTCGGCGAGCACGCGGCCGACCTCGACCGGGACGGTCCAGGCCTCCTCGGGCTCGTGGTGCTCGGCCGCCCAGGCGATGACCCACGGGTGGGAGCCGGCGACCTCGAGCATCTCGGCACCCAGTGTCGGATACCTCAGGTAGAGCCCGACCTTGCGGGTGAACCCGGAGGTGTCCTGCCAGTGCTCGGCGAGGTCCTTGCCGCCGACCGCGCCCGACAAGGTCGCCACGACCCGCCCCGAGGTGCGCAGTCCGGCCATGGTCTTGCCGACGTCGTGCAGCAGGGCGGCGGCCACGACCGCTCGGCGCTGCTCGTCGTCGAGCTCGGTGCCGGTTTCGTCCAGCGCTGCCTCGACCTGTCGCGCCACCCCGATCGAGTGGTGCTGGTCGGGGTGCGACATCAGGAGGAACAAGACCTGCTCCGGGTCGGTGAGCCACCCCCGGGCCCACGCCTGCGACGCCGCCGATGGGGCCCCGGGACGCAGCGAACGACCGAAGCGTCCCGCCCAGTGCAGCGGCCGGAAGCGTCGGGAGCTCGCGGTGCCGGTCATCGGGACGTCCTCATCGGCTCGTCACCCGAACAAGGGTCGCCCTCGGATGCGCCTGGTCGTAGGCCTCCCACAGCCGAGCGGTCGCGACCTTCGTGTACACCTGGGTGGTCGAGATCGAGACGTGACCGAGCAGTTCCTGCACGGTGCGCAGATCGGCACCATGGTCGAGCATGTGAGTCGCGCACGAGTGTCGCAGCACGTGCGGTGACATCCGGTCGGCCATCCCGACCAGTCGAGCACGGCCCTGCACCACCAGCCACGCGCCCTGCCG
>DATEEV010000243.1:0-5573 GCA_035281005.1 Microthrixaceae bacterium
ACGTCCACGTCGTGCGGATGCACGAGTACGACGAGCGAGCGGCCCGCGCCTACGTGGAGCGTCACCGTCCGCTCGACTCGGTCGGCGCCTATCGCATCGAGGACGACGACGGGCTGATCGCCTCCATCGAGGGTGGCGACCCCAGCGGTGTCATCGGGTTGTCGATCCCGGCCGTGAGCGAGTTGCTCGACCGGGCCGGGATCAGTCTCGGTCGCGGGTGACTCGCACCGTGCCCCGACGATCGCGGGACGACGCGCCGACGTGGACGTCGAAGTCGCCGGGCTCGCACACCCACCGCGCCGCGGCCGGGTCCCAGAACGAGAAGGCCCGCTCGTCGAGCTGGATCGTCACGTCGCGGGTCTCGCCGGGCTCGAGGTGGACCTTCGCGAATCCCTTCAGCTCCTGGGGCGGGCGCGGCAGGGACGAGACCGGGTCCGACACGTAGCACTGCACCACCTCGTCGCCCGCACGTCCGCCGGTATTGGTCACGCCGACGGTGACCGTCACCGTCCCACCGGGTTCGACGACGGTCGGATCGACGGTCGGCGTGGCGTAGTCGAACGTCGTGTAGGACAGACCATGGCCGAAGCAGAAGCGGGGCTCGATGCCGTCGGCGTCGAACGCGCGGTATCCGACGGACAGCCCTTCCCCGTAACGGACCTCGCCGTCTGCACCCGGATAGTTCCTCGTGGCCGGGTGGTCGCCGTAGTGGACGGGGAAGGTCGTGGGGAGGCGGCCACCGGGGGAGTGGTCGCCGACCAGCACGTCGGCCACCGCGTCGCCGCCCTCCTGGCCGAGGTACCAGAGCTGGGCGATGGCGGCGACGTCATCCGCCCAGGGCATCGACACCGGCGACCCTGCGTTGACGAGCACGATCGTGCGTGGGTTCGCGGCCGCGACCGCGGCCACGAGCTCGTCCTGGCGCCCGGGCAGGTCCATCGTGGCGCGGTCCTCACCCTCGGTCTCCCAGTCCTGGTTGAGCCCGACGACGACCACCGCCGCGTCCGCGTCGCGGGCGGCCTCCACGGCCTTGGCGATGCCGTCGTCGGGTGTCGGTGCGAGTCCGCCGAGCAGCATCGCCGCGGCGAACATCCCGTCGAAGCACGCCAGCTCGGCGCGCAGCTCGTGACGGTCGCCGGTCCGGGCCGACAGCGTCGTGCGCAGCTCCTCGCTGCCGAGCCCGAAGAACGAGGTGCCGGGGCGGAACTCGTCCCACATGTCGGCGACCAGCTCGTCGTCGACGAAGAGTCGACCCTGGCCCCCCGCCACGAGCCCGAAGGTGAAGTCACCGTCCTCGGGCGCCACGAACGTCGCCGAGAGGCGCACCGAGAAGTCGCCCACCTCGACCTCGGGCACGGCGTCGTTCATCCACACCAGGCGGGCGTTGTCCGTGTGGTCCACCCGCACCGGCTCACCGGCGAGCTCGCGGTTGGCGAAGTACTCGAGGCGGAACCCGTGGCCCTCCCGGGGATCGTCGGTGACGAGCCCCGCGACTCCGTCGAGATCAGGCCGGACCCACCGGGGGTCGAGCGGGGGAGCGGTGCGGAAGCTGTCCACGCCACGCTCCAGCACGACCGCAACATCGTCGGCGGCGAGGCGCGACGCCAGCCCGTCGTACACCGTGACGAAGTGGTGGGGCGTCACGGCGGCGCTGCCGCCCCCCTGAACGACCGCGACGTCGGCGTTCGGCCCGATCACCGCGAGCCGCTCGAGCGTTTCAGGCTCGAGGGGCAGAGCGGCGTCGCGGTTGGCGAGCAGCACGATCGCTCCTCGCGCCGCCTCGCGCAGCAGGACGCGATGCTCGGGCCGGTCGACGGAGGTGTCGACGGCGTGTTCGGCGCTGTCGAGCGCGCCGAGCGCGTCCATCGTGTGGAGCAGCCGACGGACCTTCGCGTCGCGGGCGGTGGCGTCGACCCGACCCTCGGCCACGGCGACCGCGAGCTCCGGCCCCAGGTACTTGGGCGGGCCGGGCATCTCGAGGTCACAGCCATGACGGCCGGTCTCGTCGGTCGACTTGATCGACCACCAGTCGCTGATCACGAAGCCTGGCAGGTCCCACTCGTCGTGCACCAGCGACATGAGCCACTCGTGCTCACTGCAGTAGGTGCCGTTGAGGCGGTTGTAGGCGGCCATCACGGACCAGCTCCGCGCCTCCCGGATGGCCGCCTCGAAGGGGGGCAGGTACAGCTCGCGGAGCGTCCGCTCGTCGACCTCCGACGAGATCGTGTGACGTTCGAACTCGCTGTCGTTCGCGACGAGGTGCTTCACCGCGGTGCCGACCCCGCGGCTCTGCACGCCCTCGATGTAGGCGATCGCGACCCGGGACGTCAGGAACGGGTCCTCCGAGGGGCACTCGAAGTTGCGGCCGGCGAGGGGCGTGCGGTGGAGGTTGACCGTCGGTGCCAGCAACAGGTCGGCGCCCTTCGTCCGGGCCTCGTCGCCGAGCAGCTCGCCGAGGCGTCGCACGAGGCCGACGTCCCACGTCGCGCCGAGGGCGGTGCCGCACGGCAGGCAGGCCGAGGTAGTGCCGACGAACATCGAGCCCCGGGCGCCGTTGGGGCCGTCGGTGACCTTGATGCCCCGGACCCCGAGACGTTCGACCCCGGACCCGTGCCACATGTCGCGACCGGCGGTGAGCCCGGCCTTCTCGTCATCGGTCAGTTGCGCCATCAGGTCGTCGACCCTGCCCACGTGCCCCTCCCGGGTGGTCTCGGTCACGAACGTCGATCTGTCGCCGCAGGGCGGCGCGGGGCGCAGGATAGGCTGACCGTCCGAACGGCAGCAGCGACAGGAGCACACGATGGCCGCAGGCGGCGTCGACGACGGCGGATTCGACCCCACCGATCCTGATACTGCGCCGCTGCCAGCGGGGTTGTCGTCGAAGTTCGGCCGGCTCGGCCTCACCTTCGACGACGTGATGCTCATGCCGGCGGCGAGCGACGTGGTGCCCCAGGAGGCCGACACCTCCACCCGCTTCGCGCAGGACATTCGCCTCGCGATCCCGGTGGTGTCCGCCGCGATGGACACGGTCACCGAGTCCCACATGGCCATCGCCCTGGCGCGACTCGGCGGTCTGGGGGTCATTCACCGCAACCTGAGCGCCGACGAACAGGTGACCGAGGTCGACCGGGTCAAGCGGTCCGAGTCCGGGATGATCACCGATCCGGTCACGCTGCGACCGCACAACCGCGTGCAGGACGCCCTCGACCTCATGGCGCGGTTCCACATCTCCGGCGTGCCGATCACCGACGAGACCAATCACCTCGTGGGGATCCTCACCAACCGCGATCTTCGATTCGAGGACGACCCTCGTCGCCCCATCAGTGAGGTCATGACGTCGGAGGGCCTGATGACGGCGCCGGTCGGCACGACCCTCGCGGAGGCCGAGGAGCTGTTCCGGCACTTCAAGGTCGAGAAGCTCCCGGTGGTCGACGATTCCGGTCTGCTGCGCGGTCTCATCACGATCAAGGACCTCCAGAAGCGCATCGACTTCCCGGAGGCAACCAAGGACGGCGACGGCCGACTCCGGGTCGCGGCGGCGGTCGGCACCGGCGCCTCGGTGCTCGACCGGGCCAAGGCGTTGATCGAGGCCGGCGTCGACGCGCTCGTGGTCGACACCGCCCACGGCCACTCGTCGTCGGTCATCGACACCGTGCGCGAGCTCCGGGCGACATGGGACGGCCCGCTCGTCGCCGGCAACATCGCGACGGCTGCTGCCGCCGAGGCGCTCATCGACGCCGGCGCGGACGCCGTGAAGGTCGGCATCGGGCCGGGCTCGATCTGTACGACCCGAGTGGTGACCGGCATCGGCGTGCCCCAGATCACCGCGGTGTTCGAGTGTGCCGAGGTGGCGCATCGTCGAGGCGTGACGGTGATCGCGGACGGCGGCATGCAATTCTCGGGTGACCTGTCGAAGGCGATCGGGGCGGGGGCTGACGTGGCGATGTTCGGCAGCCTGCTCGCCGGGACCGACGAGAGCCCGGGTGAGGTCGTGCTCTACCAGGGCGAGCGGTTCAAGGAGTACCGCGGCATGGGGTCGATGGGCGCGATGAAGTCGCGGAGCTTCTCGAAGGACCGCTACTTCCAGGAGCACATCGTCGACAGCGAGAAGCTGGTGCCCGAGGGCATCGAGGGCCGGGTGCCCTACACCGGCAACCTCCGCAACATCGTCCACCAGCTCGTCGGCGGGCTGCGCCAGGCGATGGGGTACACGGGGTGCGGCTCGATCGACGACATGCAGCATCGAACCACCTTCGTGCGGATGACCTCGGCGGGGTTGCGGGAATCACACGCCCACGACATCACGATCACGGAGCAGGCCCCCAACTACCGGCGCTTTTGAGCCGGTCTTTCACTGACCCCTGCGCTGCGCCTATCCTGATCGGCCTGGGGAAGGCGACCGGAGGGGGCATCTCGTGAGGCAACGACGCATGTCCATCGCGCTGGCAGCGATGGTGATCGGGGTGATGGTGGCGGCCGGATGTGCTCCCACTGCGCCACAGCCTGGGGCGAGTTGCTCCGCGAACCCGGTGCTCGAGCCCGGCGCGCAGTTGCAGTACTGCGATCTGAGCGGTCGGAACCTCGTCGGCGTCGACCTGCACCGCGCCAACCTCGCCGGAGCCAACCTCTCGTTCGCGCAGCTCGACGGGGCGAACCTGTCCGAGGCGAACCTGACGCTCGCCGTCCTCCAGGGTGCGGACCTCACCGATGCCAACCTCTACGCCACGCAATCGGGCGGCGCCAATTTCTCGAGTGCGAACCTGACGCGCACGAATCTCTCGGCGTCGATCGTCTCGCTGGCTGTCTTCCTTTACGCCAACCTCACCGACACGAACCTCACCGGTGACGACCTGCGCTACGCCGACCTCACCAACCTGGACCTCTCGTTGCCGATCATGGTCGGGGTGAACCTCGAGGGTAAGGACCTGCGCTCCAACGATCTCTCGGGGGCCCGGCTCACCGGCGCGTTCCTCGGCGCAGTCAACCTCACCGGCGTGAACGCGTCGGGAGCGGACCTCTCGGGCACACAGATCTTCGCCACGGCACCCGGGGCCAACCTCACCGGGGCGAACCTGCAGGCCGCGTTGATCGTCGATTCGGACTTCACCAACGGATCCTTCGCGAACGCGAATCTGACGAACGCGACCATCGACAACCTCGTCGCGGGCGGTGCGAACTTCACCGGCTCGACACGGACCGGTCTCTCCTGGGTCGGCACGCACTTCCTCACAGGAGCGATCTGCGGTTCGGGCTCGACCTACCCCGGCACGGGCGTGGGCGGCGAGCCGATTCCCTGCCTCGGCGTGTGACGGTCCCCGGAGCCTCAGCCATTCAGCGAGGCGAGCACCTGGGCCACCTGCTCGGGAGTCGCGGCCGATGAACGCGCCGCCTCCGGGGCGATGCGCTTGACCATGCCGGCCAACACGTTGCCCGGTCCCAATTCCACGAAGGCGCTCACGCCGGCGCGTGCCATGGCGTCGATCTCGTCACGCCAACGCACCGCGGAGCAGAGCTGATCGGACAAGACGCTCGGCCATGAGGCCGGATCGTCGTGTTGCGCCGCGTCGACGTTC
>DATEEV010000244.1:0-5326 GCA_035281005.1 Microthrixaceae bacterium
GACGTTCCGGCTGACCGATGGCGCCGACTTCGACGCCTATCACCTGTCGGACCGGTTGCGTCAGCACGGCTGGATCGTCCCGGCGTACACCCTGCCGCCGAACGCCGAGCACGTCACCGTGTTGCGGGTGGTGGTCCGCAATGACATGAGCCGTGACAAGGTCGACATCCTCATGAGCCACATCGAGGAGGCCTGCGAGTACCTCAGCGGTCGCGGCATGCCGGCCACCGAGCCCGAGCGAGCGACCCACGAGGAACAACGTCGCCGCTGCTGAGCACAGCTTCGCCGCTGCCGAGCACAGCGTCGACCACGATGGCGGGGTGGATGACGACATCGAGGTCCTGCAGGGCGGGGTCGGAAACGCCGGCGCGGTGATCCGCGTCGGCGCCCACGTGCTGCGCCCGACCAGCGAGCACACGCCACAGGTCCACGCGTTGTTGCGACACGGCCGGGCGAGCGGTTTCGAGGGTCTGCCCGAGGTCCTCGGCATCGAGCCCGACGGCCGCGAGCGCCTGGTGTTCATCCCGGGCGACGTGCCGGTGCCTCCGTTCCCGCCGTGGTCGCAGGGCGACGACGTGCTGGCGTCGACCGTGGCGCTGCTCCGTCGCTTCCACGACGCGACGGCCGGGTTCCTGGCCCCACCGGGCGCGACGTGGAGCGACGAGCTCGCCGATCCCGAGCCCGGCGACGATGCGGTGCCGTGCCACAACGACGTGTGCCCCGAGAACGTCGTGTACCGCGAGGGGACGGCGGTCGCGTTGTTGGACTTCGAGTTCGCCGCCCCGGGGCGGCGGGTGTGGGACGTGGCGGCACTCGCGCGCATGTGCGTGCCGATCGAAACCGACGACGACGCGGCACGCACCGGTCGACGGGGACTCGATCCGTTCACGCGGTTGCGGGTGGTCGCCGACGCGTACGGACTCGACGCCGAAGGGCGGGTGGAACTGGTCGACGTCCTCACGCAGCAGTTCGAGAGTGCCGGCGCGTTCGTCCGCCGTCGCATCGAGGCCGGTGAGGCGGCCTTCGTCGAGATGTGGGAGGCGATGGGCGGCCAGGAACGTTACGACCGGCGCCGCGACTGGTTCGCGATGGAGCGCTACCGCTTCCTCGACGCGCTCACCTGAGCGCGAACCGCGGGCCCCGAAGGGCCCGCGGTCCTCTCGACGGTCGAGGTGGTCGAGAAGGGTGACTACGGCGCGAGGTTGTAGGCGACCGTGATCGGCTCCTGCGGCTTCTTCGGGTCAGCAGCCCCGCCACTCGAGTACCAATACGAGGTCGTGCCGGTCACGCCGTGGAAGTTGACGTACGACTGCGGCCACGAGCCCCAGTACGCGGCCCCCGGGGGCGTCTGGGGCGACGCGCCGGTCGGCACCGTCACCGCGGTGCCGACGTAGCCGGTGCCGGCGGTGAACCCGGGCGAGCTGTACCCGCCGACGTTGGGCAGGTTCGCGATGACGATGTTCGGCGTGTCGGGGATCAGCACCCGGACCGACGGGTTCGCCATGTCGGCCGCGTAGCCACCCATCGTGGCGGTGAGCGTGCCGACGCCGCTGGCGTTCACGGTCAGCTTGGGGTTGACGAACCAGAACGGCACGAAGCTGCCGTAGAAGTTGATCGAGAACGTGCCGGTCCACTGGATCTCCGCCGCTAACAATGAGTGCCAGGATCGGCAACTCCCGGGTCAGGTCCCCTTCCTGCCGCCGAGATACTTCGCGACGGCCTCCTGGTGCTCGGTGGTGGCGTAGGCCTTCTGCAGCGCCTTCAGCTCACGGATCTGCACCGCCCGGGTGTCGGTCTCGTTGACGTTGCTGGTGAGCAGCTGCTTGATCCAGCGGAGCTGCGGCGTCGGGTTCGCCGCGTAGGAGCGGGCGCGCTCGAGCGCGACCTCGAGCACTTCGTCGCGAGGAGCGACCTCGTCCGCGAGACCCAGCCCGACCGCATCAGAACCGAGGATCGTGCGGCCCGACAGCATCAGGTCCGAGGCCGCGCCCCATCCACAACGCAGGGGGAGGAAGAGGCTGCTGGCGAGCTCGGGGACGAGCCCCATCTGGACGAACCGCACGCTGAGCTTCGCGTCCTCGGCCACCACGATGCGATCGAAGGGCAGGATCATCGTGAGGCCCAGCCCGATCGCCGCGCCGTTGACGGCGGCGACGATGGGTTTCGTCGACCGGATCAGCTCGATCCAGTCGCGGTCGTCCTCGAGCGTCCCCGCTGCCTGGTCGCCCTGGATCTGGGCGTCGAAGACCGCCTCGATGTCGGCTCCCGCGCAGAACCCACGCCCCGCGCCCGTCACGACCACGGCTCCGACGCCGGGTTCGGCGTCCGCCTCCTGGATCGCGTCGGACAGCTCGGCGGTCATTCGCGGCGTCCACGCGTTCATCCGCTCAGGTCGGTTCAGCGTCAGCACCACGATGTCGTCGCGCTGCTCGCGGAGGATCTGTTCGAAGGCGTTCCGTTCGAAAGGCAAGGCTCCACCCTAGGCAGACTTCTGAACACCTGTTCAGTTGGGGGACTACAGTCGCCGCCATGCGCATGCGACTCGAGCCAGCCGACGATTTCCTCCACGAGGTCGAGTCGGCCTCGAACTTCAACGAGAGCCGGTACTACAACTGGTTCGACCCCGGCGTCGGGATGGGCGGCTGGGTGCGGATGGGCAACCGGCCGAACGAGGGCTACGCGGAGATGACCGTGTGCCTGTACCTCCCCGACGGGCGCATCGCGTTCAACTACAAGCGTCCGCGGATCGACGGCCACGAGGCCCACGACGCCGGCGGCCTCCGGTTCGAGGTGATCGAGCCCTACGAGCAGCACCACATCACCTACGAGGGCAAGGTGTGCGTGCTTGCCGAGCCCCGGCAGATGTCGGACCCGAAGTCCGCCTTCAACGACAACCCCCACGCCACCTGCGAGATCGACCTCACACTCAAGAAGGCCGCGCGCCCGTGGGGCGGTGAGCCCGAGTGGGAGGAGGGCGACAAGAAGCCTGACCTCGACCCCGAGAAGATGTTCGCCCGCGGCCACACCGAACAGCACATGGCGATCACCGGCGAGGTGAAGGTCGGCGACGAGACGTTCACGATCACCGACGGCCTCGGCCTGCGCGACCACTCGTGGGGCCCGCGGTTCTGGCAGAACATCTGGTGGTACCGGTGGCTGACCGTGAACCTCAGCCCCGACGTCGGGTTCGCGCTCACGATCTCCGGATCAGAGGAGGACCCCGACGCCGTCCGTTCGCACGGCTTCCTCTACGACGTCGCCCGCCACGGCGACGACCAGTGGGTCCCGATCCGCGACGCCAAGTTGACCTCCTCCTACGACGACGAGTGGTTCCCGACCAAGAACCACCTCACCGTCGTCACCGATCACCACACCTACGAGGTCGACGGCGACGTGTGGTCGAACATTCCGCTGCGCAACCGACGTGAGGGCATGGTCACCCGGATCACCGAGGGCATGACCCGCTGGACGTGCGGCGATCTGAGCGGCGCCGGGCTGTCGGAGTACCTCGATCAGATCATCGACGGAGTGCCGGTCGGCACGAACGTCGGAATCTGATTCAGGCGCCCACGAGCGCGCCGTCAGGCGCCGACCAGTCTGAGGCTGAAGCCCTGGTAGAGAGCGATGATCTCGTCGAGGTCCAGGTCCATCTCGCCGGCGACGCCGACGAGCGAACTGGCGAGGCTGACGATCGCCCGAGCCGTCTCGCGCGTCTCGGTGGCGGTGAAGTCGCCCGACCTCAACCCCTCGACGACGATGCCCTCGACCAGGTCGAGGAGCGCCTTGCGCTTGACCTCGATCGCCGCACGCTCCGGCGCATCGAGCCGCACGTATTCGCGGAATGCGACGACCGAGGCGAGGCGGGCGAAATCATCGTGCAAATGGGTCCATATGAGCGTGCCGACGACCTCCTCGAGCCGGCTCACCGACCCGTCCAGTCCCTCGAGCCGTCGTTCGATGCGCGCCAGGGTGACGTCGTACGCCTCGTCGACGAACTCCCCGAGCAATGCGAGCTTCGACGGGAAGTGGTGATACAGCGCGGCGACCGAGACCCCGGCGCGGGCCGCCATGTCCCGCGTGGACGCGCCCTCGTAGCCGTCCTCGCCGATCACCTCGACCGCCCCCCGCATGATCGCCGCCTTGCCCGGCCGGCGTGAGCCCGATTCCGCCACGGCCCCGAGTCTACGGTTCACCTCGAAGGGGGGTCTCATGACCGACTACACCGAGATCGTCGTCGAGCGGCAGGGCCATGTCGCGATCCTCACGATCGATCGACCCGAGGCCCGCAACGCGCTCACGTTCACCACCTACGCCGAGCTCACCGACGCGGTGCGCTCCACCGACGCGAGATGCCTGGTCATCACCGGCCGCGACCCAGCGTTCTGCTCGGGCGACGACGTGAAGCAGGTGATGACCGCTTCGGCAGAGCGAGCGTCGTCGGGGGTCGCCATCGAGCCGCGACTGACCCCGGCCGCGGGAGCATTGCTGGGAACCGACGTGCCGATCATCGCGGCGGTCAATGGCGCAGCAGTCGGATGGGGCATGGAGCTCGCGCTGATGGCCGACATCCGCGTGTGCTCCGATCGGGCCAAGTTCGGCGAGCTGTTCGTGAAGCGCGGGTTGTGCTGCGACGTGGCCGGCATGGCCCGGCTCACGCAACTGGTCGGACGTGAGGCCGCGGCCGAGCTGTTGTTCACGGGGCGAGTCATCGACGCAGACGCCGCAGCCGAGCTCGGTCTCGTCTCGAGGGTGGTGCCCCATGACGAGTTGATGCCAACGGCGCTCGGGCTGGCGGAGGAGATCGCCGCGAACCCGCCGCTCGCGGTACAGCGGATCAAGGCCGGCCTTCGGACCGCGCTCGATCCCGACTGGGACGAGCTCGGCAGCTGGGTCACCGCGTCGTTGGTCGAGCTGTTCAAGACCGAGGACCACCGCGAGGGCGTGGCGTCGTTCCTGGAGCGACGCGAGCCGCGCTTCACCGGTCGCTGAGCGGCAATCGCAGGACGAGGAAGGGGAGCCCATGACCGTGACCGCGCCCTCCGACGTGCTCCGGCCCATCCCGGGCGACGCGCTGGATCCCGAGCCGAAGGAGAAGCCGAAGGCCGTCGCCAAGCTCGAGGAGTCCAGGCCCTGGATCTCGGCGGGCTGGCAGGCGCTGCAACGGTTCAAGGCGGCAAAGGCCCCCCTCATCGCGGGCGGCACCGCGTACTACGCCTTCCTCGCGATGTTCTCGCTCCTCGCACTCGCCTACGGGGTCGTGGCCATCATCAGCGCGGACTCGCTCGCCGAACGGATGACCGATGCGCTCGAGGAGGCGCTCCCCGGC
>DATEEV010000245.1:0-14030 GCA_035281005.1 Microthrixaceae bacterium
GCCACGACCGTCGTGACGCCGTGGTGGGACGACGGGGTGAGCGAGGGGTCCCAGAACACCTGCGCGTCGTAGTGCGTGTGGATGTCGACGAAGCCCGGCGACACGATCTGGCCCGACGCGTCGAGCTCGCGATCGCCTGACAGGCCGGTGCCGATCTCGGAGATCACCCCGTCGGTCACGGCGACGTCGGCGCCCCGGCCCGGTGCGCCGGTCCCGTCGATCACGGTCCCGCCCTTGATGATGATGTCTGCGCTCATGGTTCCCCCGGGATTCGACTGGATCCGTGATCCGCCGACCAACCTAACGTCGTCGACGGTTCGTGCTCACTCGACGGGTCTGCTCATTCCACGACCTCATTCCACGACCTCGACGGCGTAGCCCATGTCCTCGAGGGCGGCGACCACCTCGCGCCGATGCTCGTGGTCGCGGGTCTCGACGGTGATCTGCACCTCGACCGAACCGAGGTCGAGCCGCAGTCCGCTGCGATGGTGCTCGACGGCCAACACGTTCAGCCCGAGCGTGGCGACCGACTCGGTCAGCCCCGCGAGCGTGCCCGGACGATCGTCGACGACCACGCGCAAAACCAGGTATCGCCCCGCGACCGAGAGCCCGTGGTCGACGACCTTTCCCAACAGCACCGGATCGACGTTGCCGCCCCCCAACACCGCGGCGACCGGCCCGCGCGCATCGATCGATCCGCCGAGCAGCGCCGCGAGCGCGGCGGCGCCGGCCGGTTCGACGACGGCCTTCACGCGCTCGAGCAGCAGGAGCGTCGCCGCGCTGATGTCCTCGTCGGACACGACCACGACGTCGTCGACGAAGGCGGTCACGTGGTCGAGGGTGAGCTGGCTCGGCGCCCGCAGCGCGATGCCGTCCGCGACCGTGTGGGGCGACACCTCGAGGGGCCGGCCGGCGTCGAGAGAGCGCAACATCGACGCCGCCCCCTCGGCGACCACACCGATGACCCGGACGTCGGGCCGTACTCGTTTGACCGCAGCGCCGATCCCGCTACAGAGCCCTCCCCCGCCGATGGCCACGACGACCGTCGCGACGTCCGGCGCCTCGTCGAGGATCTCGAGGCCGATGGTGCCCTGCCCCGCGATGACCTGGGGATGGTCGAAGGGAGGGACGAACGTCCCCTGGCGCTCGTCGGCCGCGGCGCGGGCCTCGACGATGCAGTCGTCGATGGTGGCTCCCACGAGCACGACCTCGGCGCCGTACGCGCGGGTGGCCTGGACCTTCGGCAACGAGGCGCCCCGAGGCATGAAGATCGTGGCGTGCTGTCCGAGCAGCGATGCCGCGAGGGCGACGCCCTGAGCGTGGTTGCCGGCGGAGGCCGCCACCACCGACGCGCCCACCGGGAGCTGGGACTGAAGGTGGTACGCCCCCCGGATCTTGAACGAGCCCGTGCGCTGACGCTGCTCGGGCTTGAGCCACACGGGTTGACCGACGTGGCGCGACAGGCTGTGGCTGAAGGTCGTCGGTGTCGGCCGGACCACCGTGGCGAGCGTGCGTCGGGCTGCCGTGATCTCGTGGAAGCTGACCAGACGCGGTTCAGGCGCCGGCCCGGCCACCGGCCAGCTCGTTCATCCGCGTGGCCAGCTTCACGTCTCGATCGGTGATCTGCCCGGCGTCGTGGGACCACAGCTCGACGGTGACCGTGTTCCACACGTTCGACCAGTCGGGATGGTGGTCCATCTTCTCTGCGACGAGGGCGCACTGCGACATGAACCCGAACGCCTCGACGAAGTCGGCGAACTCGAAGCGGCGGTGCAGCCGACCCTCGACGATGCTCCAGCCAGTGGGCGGACTGATCTCGGGATCGCTCACGGGTTCAGCCTACGCCCGGCAGGCACCAATCGATCGGTGGTTGTCCGGCGGCGACCAGGGCCTCGTTCGTCCTCGAGAAGGGCTTCGAGCCGAAGAACCCGTTGTGGGCGGACAACGGCGACGGATGGGGCGACTCGATGATCGTGTGGCGGTTGCGGTCGACCAGTGCCTTCTTCTTCCGCGCATAGGCGCCCCAGAGGATGAACACCACGTGGTCGGGCTTCGCGCTGACGACGCGGATCACCTCGTCGGTGAAGTGCTCCCAGCCCTTGTTCTGGTGCGAACCAGCCTGTCCGGCGCGGACGGTCAACGTCGCGTTCAACAACAGCACCCCCTGGCGGGCCCAGTGGTCGAGACAGCCGTGGTCGGGTGGGGCGCAGCCGAGGTCCGATCCGAGCTCCTTGACGATGTTGACCAGCGACGGCGGCTGGGCGACGCCGGGGCGGACCGAGAAGCACAGGCCGTGGGCCTGACCCCGGCCGTGGTACGGGTCCTGACCGAGGATCAGGACCCGGGTGGAGTCATAGGGCGTGAGGTGGAGCGCCGCGAACACGTCGCCCGGCTCGGGGTACACGGCGTGCTCGGCGCGCTCGCGCGACACGAAGGTCTGCAGCTCGCGCCAGTACGGCTTGTCGAACTCGCCGCGCAGGTGCGGGTTCCAGTCGGTCACGGGCATCGCCGCCATCTCAGCACGGCGACCGATGCCCGCGCACCGACAGGACATACGGGTGAGACGGGCTACGGGTTGGGCACGGCGTCCAGGTCGACCGGGATGAGCACGCGATCGATCGTGTGGATGACGCCGTTGGACGCACGAACCCCGATCGGGAAGGTCAGCGCGGGATCCTCGAGGCCGGGCTCCTTGTCAACGAGATCGAGGATCGACGTCCAGCTCCTGAAGTTCCTACCGATCGTCGCTCCCTGCAGCGTCGGGAACTCGTGGGTGAACAGGACGTTCCACACACCCCGGGCGCCAGGTGTCACGTGGTAGGTGAGGATCGAGGTCAGCAACGGCAGCGGGTCGCCGCCGCCGAGTGCGGTGAGAGTGGCGACGATCGCCTCGAACGCAACCCGCTCGTCATTTCCCTCCACACCGAGGTCCTGTGCGAGCCTCACGAATGCGGCGTCGTTCGGTGCCCAGACCGTCACGTCGAGCCCCGGTGTGTTGAGCGTGTCGACCAGGCCGGCGGCCGAGACGGCGTTGAGCAGGATGTCGTAGTCGTGCCGGTTCCGATCGAACTCGCCGCCGCTGCGGGCGACGATCCCGGCGATGGTCGGCCTCTCCTTCGGCCGGTGCGTCGCCCCGGCCTGACTGGTCCCGGTGGCCGCCAGGAGCCCGATCGCCAACAGGCTTGCGGCGACCGTCGTGATGATTCGCTTCATGCTGTCCTCCAATTTCGTGGTGGGTCCGTCGGTGGTCGGGACGCACTGCAGAGGATTCCGTCGCGAAGGCCGTCGGCGGATGCAGGGATCTCGAACGGGATCACACACGATCGTTCGGACGCGGTTCCGCTCGCCGCTACGGTGCCAGCCCTGACCGTCCCCGCCTCGAGCAAGGAGCCAGCCATGGAGCTGTCCTGCGCGTTCCCCCCGGGCCCTGACGTGGCTCGTCACGTCCAACTCGCCGAGGAGCTCGGGTACCGCCGGGCGTGGATCTACGACTCGCCCGCGCTGTACGGCGACGTGTGGATGCAACTCACCGAGTGCGCCCTCGCGACCACACGTATCGGGCTCGGCCCAGGAGTGTTGGTCCCGTCGCTGCGCCACCCGATGACCACCGCGGCCGCGATCGCGTCACTCGAGCGACTCGCGCCGGGTCGGGTCGCCGTCGCGATCGGGACCGGGTTCACCGGGCGATTCGTGATGGGTCGCCAGCCGTTGACCTGGGCGACGACCGAGCGGCTCACCGCCCAGATCGTCGGGCTCCTGCGGGGTGACACCGTGGAGATCGACGGCGCACCGGCGAGGATGATCCATCCGCCGGGGTGGACGACGGATCGCCCGATCGACACGCCGATCCTGATGGGTGCCAACGGGCCGAAGGGCCTCGAGGCGGCGGCGCGACTCGGCGCGGATGGCGTCGTGTCGATCTTCGGCGCGCAGGCCGGCTGGGACTGGTCTGCGCTGTTCGGGTACGGCACCGTGCTCGAGGACGGGGAGTCGGCCGATTCGCCTCGGGTGCTCGATGCGGCCGGGCCGGGCGGAGCCGTCGTGTACCACGGGATGTACGAGGCCGACCCGTCCCTGCTCGACGGATTCGAGGGTGGACCGGAGTGGCGTGCGGCGGTCGAGGAGTTCCCCGAAGGGGAGCGGCATCTGCACACCCACGAGCTGCACTTCGTCGGCATGACCGAGCGGGACCGGGCATCGGTGACCGGTGACCTGATCGCAGGGACCACGTGGACCGCGCCGGCGGAGGAGCTGCGATCGCGGTTGGCTCAGGTCGCCGACCAGGGCGTCACCGAGTTCTGGTACGCGCCGATGGGCTCGGACATCCCCCGGGAGTTGCAGGCGTTCCGCGCATTGGTGGACTGATCCTTCCGAGGATCGAGATTTCGTACTCCGCGCGATCGAAAACATGCGCTCAAGACGTGCGCTGAATGGCGGCAGACAATCCCTCCCTCGGATCTACAGCGCTGATACCACCGTCCGTGAACACGACGTGTCCGCGGACGCGTCCTGGTCACGCGACGTGGATCACCGGTTTCGACCGCATCACTCCGCTGTCGATGACGGTGACGCCTGGTGTCCCGAGCCAGGAAGACGTCGCGCACCGCGTTTGAGCGACAAGCGACACATCCCTCGACAGTCGTCCGGATCCGCTGTCGCTTGTCCTCTGAAGCGGGCTTCAAATGCAGGTGCGCCCGCGCCATCTCCTGCAGCTGAGCCGAGAGCCGGGTTTCTGTCCACCAACGGGACCGCACTCCGCCACGCGTCCTCGGACGCGTCGCTCGCGCGTGGGTGCTTCCCTCGGGAGGTTGCGCTGTTCGAGGCCGACCTGAACGCTGCTCGCCACGCCCTCCTCCAGACGCCAATCCATCGATTGGCGCGGCGGATGCCACCTCTCTGCTGATCCTCTCAGGCCGAAGTATCCGACGGTGTTGCGTCGAGGCTCAGAACGGCTCGGCGAAGGGATCGTCGACCATCGAAGGCGTGGCCGCGGCCGACTCCAGATCGTCGTCGCCCGCGAAGCCGGCCTCGTCGGCGAACGCGCCGTACCCCTCACGCTCGAGCCTCGTCGCGACCTCGGGCCCACCCGACTCGAGGATCCGACCCTGCGCGAACACGTGCACCACGTCCGCGTGGAGCACCTCGAGCAGGCGGTTGTAGTGGGTGATCGCCAGCACCCCGAGACCCTCGGAGCGCGTCGCGTCCTCGATGCGCTGCGACACTCGCCGCAGGGCGTCGATGTCGAGGCCCGAGTCGATCTCGTCGAGGATCGCCACCTTGGGCCCGAGCACGGCGAGTTGCACGGTCTCGTTGCGCTTCTTCTCGCCGCCCGAGAAATCGACGTTCAGCGACCGGTCGAGGAAATCGTGATCGAGCCCGACGCGGTCCGCCTCGTCGCGGAGCCGGCCCGCGACCGTGCTGGCGTCGCGACCCTGCGCGGCGAACGCCTCGGCGATCACGTCGCCGACCGCCACGCCCGGCACCTCGGTCGGGTACTGCATCGCGAGGAACAGCCCTGCGCCCGCCCGCTCCCACGGCTCGAGCGCGAGCACGTCGACTCCGTCGAGGGTCACCGATCCCCCGGTCACCTCATAGCCGGGCCTGCCCATCAGCACGTGCGACAGGGTCGACTTGCCCGAGCCGTTCGGGCCCATCACGGCATGCACCTCGCCGCTGCGCACGGTGAGGCTGACCCCGCGGAGGATCTCCCGACCGCCGACGTTGGCACACAGGTCCGAGACCACAAGCTCGGTCATGCGTCAACCTCCGACCCAACTTCGGAGATCGTGACCTCGACCTCGCCATCGACCACGTTCACGTCATAGGTCGGCACCGGCTTGGTCGCCGGCAACGTGATCGCATCGCCCGACTCGAGGGAGAACTCGCTGCCGTGCTTCGGGCACTCCACCGTCATCGCGTCCTCGTCGACCTCGCCCCCCGACAGCGACACGTCCGCGTGCGTGCAGCGATCGCCGATGGCGTACACCGAGTCACCGATCCGCACCACGCACAGGCGATGCCCGTCGACGTCGAATCGAGTCGCACCACCCTCGACCAGGTCGTCGAGCAGCGCGATTCGCACGGTCGTCACGATGTCGCTCCGAGTCGCCTGGCGAGCTCGAGTCGGACCCGGTCCGCGACCTCGGGCACCTCGATCTTCGCGAGGACCTCCTCGAAGAAGCCCGACACGACCAGCCGTTCCGCGGCCTCGGGCGGCACGCCGCGGCTCTCGAGGTAGAAGCGCTGATCGGCATCGATCGGCCCGACCGCCGAGGCATGCGCGCAGCGGACGTCGTTGTGCTCGATCTCGAGGTTCGGCACCGATTCGGCCCACGCATCGGGTGAGAGCTTCACGATCCGATTCGACTGCGTGGCGTTGGAGCCGCGGCCCTGCTTCGAGATCCGGATCAGGCCGGTGTAGACCGCGTGGGACTCGTCGTCGACCGCGCCCTTGAAGAGCAGGTCGCTCGTGGTGTCCGCAGCGTCGTGGTCCTGGAACGTCCGCAGGTCGTGCATGCCCGTTCCGCCGCCGAGGTACAAGGCGGACAGATCGCCCGTCGCGCCCCGACCCACGAGGCGGCAATCGAACCGCATGCGGGCGTAGTCCCCGCCGAAGGCGACGTGGCCGGCCTCGAGCGTCGCCTGCTGGCCGACCCGCGACGCGAATCGGCCGAGCTGGGTGACCCGCGGGCCGAGGAGCTGCACCCCGAGGTAGCCGACCCGTGATGCGTCGCCGGCGTCGACCTCGACGACGGGGACCACGAGACCGTCCACGTCCGACGAGCCTGACCACTCGACCACGCGAACCGAAGCGCCGGCGCCGGACCGAACCAGGATCCGGGGGAACGAGGCCCCGCCGTCGGTGTCGAACCACCGGGCGATCACGATGGGCTCGGTCACGTCGAGGCCGGCCGGCACGTCGATCACCACCGGGTCCGCCGAAAAGGCCTCGTTCAGCAGCAGGAACGCGTCGGGATCGGTCTCGACCGAGCCGAGCAACGACGCGTGCTCGGGTTGCTCGGCGAGCCGTCCCACGCGCAGGCCCGCCGAGGCGAGCCGCTCGTCGATGTCGAGCGCGATGACCTTCCCGCTGCGAATCAGCACCGTCGCCGCCCGGTGGGTCACGTGATCGCGCAACGCGAGCAGTTCGGCGGGCGGTGCGGCCTCGCTGGGCTCGGCCGGCAGCGAGTAGCGACCCAGGTCGACGTCGTCGATCTGGCTGTAGCGCCACTCCTCCAACTCGTGTGTCGGCAAGGGAGTCTCGGCGAACCGTGCCGCGGCAGCGGCGCGCCGATCACGGAGGAAGTCGGCGCCGGGGAGGGACCGGGCGCGATCGACGGTGAAGATGGGATTAGTCATACGGGGATAGTGGAAATCTACCGGCGGCGGCGTCGGGCCGGCGAACCCGCCCGGGCCTCGATGACGGCCAACTCCTCGGCTCGCAGGGCCAGTGGGCTGCCCATCCGGGGGCGCTTGAGGATCTCCGCCTGCTCGAACGCCTCGTCCTCACGAAGCTCGGCCCGCGACACCGGCTCCGACAGCGCCGTCATCCGGATCTGGACGTAGGGGCGGACCTGGCGACGCTTGCCCACATCCCGCCACAGCGGGTCATCGGGATCCCCGACGTCCTCGTAACGGTCGCTGACCACCTCGCCGATCGCCCAGACCCCCGGCATGTAGGGAGAAGTGGCCGGGCCCGTGACCCACAGCACGCAGGGATGGCCGGGCCCGACCAGCTCCACCCGGTACGACGGCGCCATCCGCCATGCGTCGAACTCGGCGCCGGTCCGGAGGAACGCCAGCACGTCCCACACGTCGGGGTTCGCCTTGAACATCCAGCCGGCGACGGCGGTGCCGTCACGGAGACGGGCGATGGGCCCCGAGTGCTCTACCGCCATCTGCGGGCAGCCATCAGGGCCCAGTCATCCCGGTCCAGCTCAGCCCCGGCGACGAAAGAAGCGCCGCCAACCGCCGTCGTCGTCGCGAGACGGGCGTTGGCGGGAGCGCTCGATCTCGACCTCGCGCCTGGTCTCGTGAACCACCGAGTTCACGATCTCCTCCGCCTCGTCGAGCAGCCTCGCCACCGACGGGTCGCCGGCGGTCACGCTCGCCGGCTCATCGGGCGTCGGCGGGGTGACCAGCGAGCCGTGCCGCCAGTTCACATCGGCCAAGCGGGGCTCGAAGGAGGTACACCCGTCGGGACACCGCCAGGGCGCCTCCGGGGCCAGGTCGAGGTCGCACTTCCGGACGGTCTCACCATCGCGGTAGGTCCGCGACTCGAAGAACTTGCAGTTCTCGCGCATGGGCATGGCGACATTCTGCCAAGCCGATCGCCCATCTGTGACGCGACCCGCGCGCCCCCTGCGGGCGTCAGCCGACCGAGCCCTCCATCTGGAGCTCGATGAGTCGCGACCACTCGACCGCGTACTCCATGGGCAGCGTGCGGGTCACCGGCTCGATGAAGCCGTTGACCACCATCGACATCGACTGCTCCTCGGACAGGCCGCGGCTCATCAGGTAGAAGAGCTGCTCGTCGGCAACCTTCGACACGGTGGCCTCGTGGCCGATGATCGCATCCTTGGCCCCGACCTCCATGTACGGGTAGGTGTCGGAGGTCGAGTCCTCGTCGAGGATCAAGGCATCGCACTGCACGTGGCTCTTGCAGCCGTAGGCGTCGTCCTCGACCCGCACCAGGCCGCGGTACGAGGTGCGGCCACCGTCCTTCGAGATCGACTTCGACACGATCTTCGAGGTCGTCTCGGGCGCGGCGTGGATCATCTTCGAGCCCGTGTCCTGGTGCTGGCCCGGACCGGCGTAGGCGACCGAGAGGACCTCGCCCGAGGCCTTGGGGCCGACCATGACCACGCTCGGGTACTTCATGGTGAGCCGTGACCCGATGTTGCCGTCGATCCACTCCATGTGGCCCTCGGCCTCGACCCGGGCGCGCTTGGTGACCAGGTTGAACACGTTGTTGGACCAGTTCTGGATCGTCGTGTAGGTGACCCGCGCGGACGGCTTCACCACGATCTCGACCACGGCCGAGTGCAGCGAGTCCGACGTGTACACCGGCGCCGAGCAGCCCTCGATGTAGTGAACGCTCGAGCCCTCGTCGGCGATGATCAGCGTGCGCTCGAACTGGCCCATGTTCTCCGCGTTGATGCGGAAGTACGCCTGCAGCGGCATCTCCACGTTCACGCCGGGGGGCACGTAGATGAACGAGCCGCCGGACCACACCGAGCTGTTCAGCGCGGAGAACTTGTTGTCGTTGCGGGGGATCACCTTGCCGAAGTACTGCTTCACCAGCTCGGGGTACTCGCGCAGCGCGGTGTCCATGTCCGAGAAGATGACGCCCTGGCGCTCGAGGTCCTCGCGGTTGCGGTGGAAGACGACCTCGGACTCGTACTGGGCGGTGACCCCGGCGAGGTACTTCCGCTCGGCCTCCGGGATTCCCAGCTTCTCGTAGGTGTTCTTGATCGCGTCCGGGAGGTCCTCCCAGTTGTCGACCTGCGATTCGGTGGGCTTGATGTAGTAGTAGATGTCCTTGAAGAAGATCTCCGACATGTCGCCGCCCCAGTTGGGCATCGGGCGCTTCTCGAAGGCCCGGAGCGACTTGAGGCGGAAGTCGAGCATCCAGTCGGGCTCGCCCTTCATCCACGACATCTCGCGGACGATCTTCTCGTCGAGGCCCCGCTTGGGCTTGAAGACGTAGTCCTCCGCGTCACTCCAACCGAGCTGATATCGGCTGAGATCGAGGTCCAAGGTCGTCATGACGGCTCCGGGCGAGGGGGTCGAGGGATTTCTCCTACCGCCATAGTAACAACCCCGGCCGGACACCCGACAGGGGCGCCCATCAAAGGACCGGCATTTTTCAGCCGCGGGCGGCGATGGCCTCGGCGATCGCCAGCGCCCGACGGGCGTTGTCGACGTGGAGGTTCTCGATCATCCGGCCGTCGACGGTGATCACGCCCTTCCCGGCGGCGAGGCCCTCCTCGAACGCCTCGATCACGCGGCGCGAGTGCTCGATCTCGTCCGCTGATGGCGAAAACGCCTCGTTGCACGGCTCGACCTGGGTGGGATGGATGAGCGTCTTGCCATCGAAACCCATCTCCGCTCCCTGCGAGCACTCCATTGCGAACCCGTCGGGGTCCTTCACGTCGTTGTAGACGCCATCGAGGATGACCTTGTCGGCGAAGCGCGCCGCGTTGACGCAACGGGCCAGACCCCACAGCAGCGGCGCACGGCCGGGAACCAGACCGGCCCGCAGTTCCTTGGCCAGGTCGTTGGTCCCCATCACCAGCACCGCGAGGCGCTCCGAGCTCGTGGCGATCTCCACGGCCCGCTCGACCGCGGCCGGCGTCTCGAGCATTGCCCAGATGCGGGTGTGGTCGGGCACTCCCGCGGCCTCGATGACCTTCTCGACCTGCGCGACGTCGCCGGCCGAGTTGATCTTGGGGACGACGATCCCGGCCGGTCCCGCCGCCGCGGCGGAACGGAGATCGTCGGTCGACCACTCGGTGTCGAGGCCGTTCACGCGGATCGTCAGCTCGCGGTTCGCGTACTCACCCGACGCGACGGCGGCGGCGACCTTGTCGCGGGCCGCGGCCTTCATGTCCGGGGCGACGCTGTCCTCGGTGTCGAAGATGATGGCGTCGGTCGGCAGGGTCTTGGCCTTCTCGAGCGCCTTGTCGTTCGCCCCGGGCATGTAGAGCGCGGAGCGGCGGGGGACGAAGTTCTCAGCCATGACCGGACATTAGAGACTGTCGACGTAGGCCTGGCCAATGACGAAGGCCATCATCGCCGAGCCTGCGCCCGCAGTGACGACGATCGCGAGCGGCCAGGCCGAGCGGCCGACGCGCTGCCAGCCCATCCAACCGGCGAGCACGAGAAGGCCCACCGGCAACAGCCCGCCGAGGTAGTGGATGTAGAGCTGGCCGAAGCCACTGCCCTGGTCCAACAGCTTGATGCCGAGCAGAGCCTGCACCATGAGGGCCACGAGGGCCGCGACGCACAGCACGACCGCGACCCGGTCGACGGGTCGCTCGGTCAGCGCGAGCCGGCCCACCCATGCCAGCGCGAGGACCAGCGTGATGAGCACGAGGCTGCCCGTGACGACGTGCACGCTCGAGTCGACGATCCAGTTGTCGATCGTGCCGTCACCCATCGGGCCGTCCTGTTGGACCGGCACGGCCAACGCGCGCGCGGCGGCCTCCGCCGCGGTCACGGCCAGCACGCGATCAGAGCCCGTACGCCGCGGCGAGCTCGGGGTCGCGTGCCGCGAGCTGGCGGGCCAGGGCGACGACCACCTGACACTGTTTGTAGGAGGCGTCGTCCTGCATCTTGCCGTCGATCATCACCGTGCCGGTGCCGTCGCCCATCTCGTCGATGACGCGCAGCGCCCAGCGCACCTCGTCGACCTCGGGGGAGAACACCCGCTTGGCGATGTCGATCTGGCTGGGGTGCAGCGACCAGGCGCCCACACAGCCGAGCAGGTACGAGTTGCGGAACTGGTCCTCGCACGCCACCGGGTCACCGATGTCGCCGAACGGTCCGTAGAACGGGAGGATCCCAGCCGCCGCGCAGGCGTCGACCATGCGGGCGATCGTGTAGTGCCACAGGTCCTGCTGCGCGGTGGCCCGGGACGCGTCGGGGTCGGCTTCGTCGGGATCGGTGCGCACGATGTAGCCGGGGTGCCCGCCGCCGATGCGCGTCGTCTTCATCCGCCGGCTGGCGGCGAGGTCGGCCGGGCCGAGCGAGATGCCCTGCATGCGCGGGCTCGCCATCGCGATCTCCTCGACGTTGGCGACGCCGCTCGCGGTCTCGAGGATGGCGTGCACGAGCAGCGGCTCGCGCAGGCCCACGCGAGCCTCGAGCTGGGCCAGCAGCCGATCGACGTAGTGGATGTCCTCGGGGCCCTCGACCTTCGGGACCATGATCACGTCGAGCTGCTCACCGATCTCGGTCACCAGCGTGATGAGGTCGTCGAGCACCCACGGGGAGTCGAGGCTGTTGACCCGGGTCCACAGCTGCGTGTCGCCCATGTCGACCTTCTTCGCGACCTCGACCAGGCCCGACCGCGCGTTCTCCTTCTCGGAGGCGGGGATCGCGTCCTCGAGGTTGCCGAGGATGATGTCGACCGTCGGGGCGATGTCGGGCACCTTGGCGCGCACCTTCTCGAGGTGCGGCGGGAAGAAGTGGATCATCCGTGACGGACGCGCGGGCACCTCGCGAACCGGAGCCGGGGCGCCCACGGCGAGGGGACGGAAGAAGTCCTTGGCGCTGCGCATCTGTCTGACGTTAAGCCCGGGTCAGGGCAGGAGCCAGTTCCCGCCACTCGTCGATCGGGGGCGAGCCGATGCCACCGTTGATCAGTTGCACGGCCACATGATCCGCGCCCGCGGCGAGGTGCTCGTCGAGCCGGGCCTTGATGTCCTCGACACTGCCGTAGGCGACGATCGCGTCGATCAGGCGGTCCGAGCCGTTGTCGGCGAAGTCCTCGTCGGCGAAGCCCAGGCGCTTCAGGTTGTTGAGGTAGTTCGGCAGGGTCGAGTAGATCGCGAAGCTCTCGCGCCCCGCCTGACGCGCCGCCTCGCGGTCACCGAGGTAGGCGCGCAGCTCGGGGACGAGCAGCGGGCCCTCCCCCATCACCTCACGCGCGTGTGCCGTGTGCTCGGGCGTCACGAGGTAGGAGTGCGCACCCTGGGCCTTCTCCGCGGCGAGGGCGAGCATCTTGTCGCCGAGCGCCGCGAGCACGCGCCGAGGCGGCGTCGCCGGCTTCGGCGCCATGTACGGCGCCGCGTCGACGGCGTCGAGGTACTCGCGCATCGCCGTGAGTGGTTTGGCGTACGACTCCTTGTGAAGGAACTCCACCATCGGCGCATGGCTGACGCCCAACCCCATGATGAACCGTCCGGGAAATGCCTCCTCGATCGCCCGGTGTGATCCGGCAGTTCCGATCGGGTTGCGGGCCCAGATGCTGGCGATGCCGCTCGCCACCGTGATGCGCGAGGTCGCGCCCAGCAGCAACCAGGCGGTCGACACGGCGTCGCGTCCCATCGTCTCGGGGTACCAGATCGATCCCCAGCCCTGGTCCTCGAGCTCGGCGGCCAGGTCGCGGCATCGAGACGCTTCGAGCGTCTCCCAGTGAAACGTCCAGAGGCCGGCGGGGCCGAGCGGGTTCTCCGAGATCGTGGTCATGTTGGGCCTTCCAGGAGTGGTTGGTAGGTGTCAGGGCGGCGCGTGGCCAGGAACGGGAACAGTGCGAGCCAGTCACCGCGCTGGTCGAGGTCGAGGTCGGCGACGAGCACCGTGGGCGAGTCGCGGGGCGCCTCGACCAGCACCCGACCGTAGGGGTCGCTGATGAACGACGAGCCGTAGAACGTGATCGCGGTGCCCCCCGGCTCGAGCTGCTCGGTTCCGATCCGGTTGGGCACCACCATGAACGTGCCGTTGGCGATGCCGTTGGCCACGATGACCTGGCGCCACAGCGGCGCGGTGTCGAAGTCGGGATGGTCGGGCTCTGAGCCGATCGCGGTCGGGTAGACGATCACCTCGGCGCCACCGAGCGAGTAGGCGCGCGCGACCTCCGGGAACCACTCGTCCCAGCAGGTCGGGAGCCCGAGGCGCGTGCCGAGGGCGTCGACGACCGGATAGCCCGTGTCGCCCGGCACGAAGTAGTGGTCCTCGTAGTAGCCCGCGGTCACCGGGATGTGGAGCTTTCGGGTGCGCCCGACGAGCTCACCGTCGGGGGCGACGAGGATCGCCGTGTTGTACCCGAGTGGCGCGACCGCGTCATCGGCCTCGTAGAGCGACGCGTGGAGGTGCACGCCGAGGTCGCGGGCGAGCGCCGCGGCGAACCGGTGGGTCGGGCCGCCGGGCAACGGCTCGGGGGACGTGCCCACCGATGCGGGCCCGTCCGGGACGATCGCGCAGTAGGGCGAGAGCGTGAGCTCCTGGAGGCACACCAGCCGCGCGCCGGTGGACGCGGCGGCGCGCACACCCTCGGCCAGCGCCTCGCGATGCTCGTCGGGATC
>DATEEV010000246.1:0-6470 GCA_035281005.1 Microthrixaceae bacterium
ATGAACTGCCCCCTCTGCACCGACCAGGTCCTCCAGGCGACACACCGCCAAGGGATCGAGCTCGACGTCTGCCCGAGATGCCGTGGCATCTGGTTGGACCGCGGCGAGCTCGAACGCCTGATGAACGACGACGAGCCTGCCCGCTCCGACGATCGCCCCCCGACCCGCGAGGAGCGCGTGCCCGACGACCGGTACCGCGACGACCGGTACGAGGACGACCGATATCAGGACGACCGGTACCGCGA
This sequence comes from Microthrixaceae bacterium, assembly GCA_035281005.1. Classification (GTDB taxonomy): domain Bacteria; phylum Actinomycetota; class Acidimicrobiia; order Acidimicrobiales; family Microtrichaceae; genus DATEEV01. The sequence continues at coordinate 246 of DATEEV010000246.1, forward strand.
CGATCGGCGGCCCGCCAAGAAGAAGCGATTCGCGGATCGTCTCAGTGACGTGTTCGAGGACGTGCTCGACTTCTAGGCAGAAGCCGACTCGTCGGCGGTGCTGGGCAGGTCCGGCGTGTCGTAGGCATCGACGAGCTCGCGACCGATCTCCGCGAGGAGGTTCCGCAGCTCGTCGGGACCGATCACCTCGACCCGGGCGCCGAGCCCGGCCAACTCACCAGCCAACGACCACACCGAATGGCCACGAGCCTCGGCCTGGATCCGCCCGTCCGCCGTCGCCGCACCGATCCCGAGTCGCGTCCCCAGCACCATCCGCAGCAACCCCATCTCGTCAGGTCGCACGAGCACCTGCGCGACGAAGGGCGTGCGGAGCCGATCGACCCGGTCGACCACGAGGGACCACACCTCGGCCAGATCGAACCCGTCGGGTCGCGCCACCGGGTCGCCGGTCGTGTCGAGGTCTTGGATCCGGTCGACACGGAAGGTCCGCATGCCGGCCTCGGTGTCGGCCACCAGGTACCAGGTGTTGCCCTTGGCCGCGACGCCGAGGGGGTGCACCACCCGCGACGTCGCCTCACCCTGCCGGTCGACGTAGTCGAGTCGGATCTGCACGCCGTCGACGACCGCAGCCTGGACCGGGTCGAGCAACGGCGGGTTCGAGACCGGACGCCGCTGCCCCCATCCGTCGGGGTCCACCACGATCGCCCCGGACGCCGCTTCCGCACGGCCTCGCAGGTCCTCGGGCAGAGCCCGGATCAGTTTCCGGAGCGCGGCCTTCACCTCCGGCGTCGCCCCTGCGGCAGGGCCCGCCACCAGGAACAGCGCGCGTGCCTCGTCGGAACTGAGGCCGCTGAGATCGGTCCGGCCCCCGCCGGCGAGACGCCAGCCGCCGCCGCGCCCTTGGGTCGAGTACACCGGGATCCCGGCCATGCCCAGGGCGTCGAGATCACGCCGGGCGGTGCGCTCCGAGACCTCCATCTCGGTCGCGACCTCGGCCGCGGTCACCTGCCCACGTTGTTGGAGCATGAGAAGGATGGCCACCAGGCGATCAGCCCGCATGGGCCCATCCTCGCACCGGAACCGGACAGAACCTGACCGGTTCTGGCCGAGGATCAGTCGCGGCCTCCAGCGTGAGGATCAGGTCACCGGCACCGATCTCGTGCCCGACGCACGGCCGATGGGAAGCCGATCGGCGTACTTGGCCGCCAGCGGGCCCACCAGCGCCGTGACCAACACGTAGGCCGCGGCGAGCGAGCCGAGCTCGTCGCCATCGGCGAGGGTCACCCCGATCGCCGCGATCACGATCGAGAACTCGCCGCGGGCGATCAAGGTGGTGCCGGCGCGCAACCGACCCCTGGCGCCCACACCGGCGCGACCCGCGGCGAACCATCCGGTCGCGATCTTGGTGGCCGCCGTCACGATGACGAGCAGCACCGCCGGGATCGCCGCGTTCATGAGGTCGGACGGATCGATCTGAAAGGCGAACGAGACGAAGAACACCGCCGCGAACAGGTCGCGCAACGGCTCCATCAACGCGGCGGCCCGGTCGCGACTGGGGCCCGACACGGCGAGCCCCACGAGGAACGCACCGACCGCCGCCGACACCTGGAGACGCTCGGCGAGGCCGCCGACGACCAGGGTCAGGCCGAACACCGCGAGCAGGAGCGACTCGTTGCTGCCGCGACCGAGTCGATCACTCAATTGCTCACCGAACCGGCCCGCACCCCACAGCACGATCATCACCGCGACGAGCGCGACGGCGACGGTCACGGCCGTGGTGCCGGCGTCCTCGCCGACCACCAGCGCGGCGACGAGTGGGAGGTAGACCGCCATCGCCAGGTCCTCGATCACCAACAGGCTGAGGATCGAGGAGGTTTCGCGGTAGCCGAGCCGGCCGAGGTCGCTCAGCACCTTCGAGATCACGCCCGACGAACTGATCCAGGTCACCCCGCCGAGCAGCAGCGCGGCGGTCACCGACCAACCGAGGATCAGCCCGGCGACGAAGCCCGGGGCAGCGTTGAGCACCGCGTCGACGACGCCGGGCACGATCCCGGTGCGAAGTCCCGTACGCAGCTCGCTGGCGGAGTACTCGAGGCCGAGCGTCAACAGCAACAGCAGCACGCCGATCTCGCCGGTGAGCTCGATGAACTCGCCGCTCACCGTCGCGCTGGCCAGCCCACCCTCGCCGAACATGAGCCCGGCGACGAGGTAGAGGGGCACGGCGGTCAACCCGAACCGGCTCGCGACGTGCGCGAGCGTCGAGAGCACGAGCACGATGACGCCGACCTCGATGAACGCGGTGGCGGTCGATGTGCTCGCTGCCGCGAGCAACGTCATGCAGATACCGGGCTCATGCAGGTGATCCGGATCCCGAAGCCGCCCCGTGCGGGATGCCGAGCAGCCGGGCGAGCACGGCCAGGGTCTCGACCGTGCCGACGGCCACGACCACGTCGCTCTCCTTCAACTCGAACTCGGGTCCCGGGCCGGGCACCGTCTCGTCACCGCGCACGACGGCGACGATGTACGCGCCGGTGCGGGTCCGCAGGGCGCCGTCGCCGATCGTCTGGTCGACCATCTCGGAGTCGTGCGAGATGCGGATCCATTCGATCGCCAGGCCTTCGACCTGCTGTTGGACCACGGTGAGGGCTTCGTTGACGCGTGAGGCGCCGAGCAACTCGGCCAGGGTCCGCGTGTCGTCGGGGGCGAGGTTCATCACGGTGCTGCATGCGTCGGGATCGCGGCGGTCGTACACGACGATCTCGCGGCGGCCGGTGCGGTGCGAGACCACCCCGACGCGCTCGCCGGTGCTGGTGGTGAATTCGTGGCGCACCCCGACACCGGGGAGCTGGGTCTCGGTCACGTCTGCCACATGTCCTCCTCGGACCGATCGAACCGAGCCGTCCGACCTGATCTGGCACCAGTCTCTCGGTTCAGAGCGGCCGCGACACGGCTCACGCCGCGGGAAGGTGGCGAGACATCCAGCGGGCCCGGCCCCGGTGGGGAGGCGCCAGGGCCGGACCGCCCGCTGGGTGACAGCGACTCAGGCGCCGGGGCAGCAGCCGATACCCGTTGACGCTGCGGGCGAGACGTGTGACGTGCGCGGGTCAGGGGTACGACGCGGCCATGAGCACACCCGACCCGCTGAGCCCGCCGGCGCCGCCGATGCCTGACCCGATGCCGCACCCCCAGCCCCAGCCGATGCCACCGCCGCCCGAGCCGCTTCCCGAGCCGACGGCCGAGGACTGACGGCCTCGGACTGTCCGGACGATGTGAGGGGTGAGTGAGGGTTCAGGCGGGCAGGTCGAGGGTGGCCCAGACCTGCTTGCCGGGCTCGTCGTCGGGGCGTGGGCCATAACCCCACCGCTCGGCCAGGGCGTCGATGATGAGCAGGCCACGGCCGCTGACGCTCTCCGGAGAGAAGGGTTGGGGAACGGGCGGTGATGGGTCGCCATCGGCGACGCTGAGGGAGACCGAGCGGATCGCGCCGTCGTGCTCCTCGACGTCGACCACCAGGGTGAGCTCGGTGCGCGCGTGGAGGATCGCGTTGGTGACCAGTTCGCTGGTCGCGAGGACGATGTCGTCGAGCGCGCCCGAGGCCACCCGATCGCCGAGCGTGTGCCGCACGAAGCGGCGAGCCGCGCCTGGGCTGCGAGCATCGAGCGCGAACAGCTGCTGCACCTTCATCTCTCGGTGTCGGTGCGTCGGCGCACTCCAGCCTCGTCGGGCATGCCGGCGTCAGGACTGTCTGGTCCTGGTGAGCCGTCATCGAGCCCGCGTTCGTAGCGCCGGCCGTCGTCGAAGAGCAGCACGTCGTCGAGCCCGATGATCTCCAGGAGCCGTCGCGTCGCGTCGGACGGGTGGATCACCGCGACCGTCGCTCCGGCTCGCTCCGCTCGCTCGCGCAGCACCAAGAGCGAGCGAAGCCCGGCCGAATCGACGAAGCGGATGTCCGCGACGTCGAGGAGGAGGGCCTCCCCCTCGCGCGTCATGCGCCGCTCGACCTCGCGAATCAGCAATGGAGCCGACTCACTGTCGAGATCACCATGCAGCGTCATGACCCCGCGACCAGGCTCCACCTGGATGCGGAGGGGGACGCTGTCGGAAACGTCCATTCGCGCACCGTACCCTGCGTCGACCAGCGTCAACCGCCCGCGGGGGCGACCTCCATGGCGACGCGGTCGTCGTCACCGATCATGACGATCCAGTGGACCCCGTCGATCACGACGCTTCCCATGCTGACGACTTCTCCGCGCGCAGCCCACCGATCGAACGTCTCGAGCAGTTCGACCGCCTCACCACCCAGGACGTCGTGGTGGAAGGACCACGTCATCGGCGACCCGGCGGGGAAGCTCAGACCTTCGTCAGAGCTCCAGGTCCCGAGGCTGATGACGTCGAGTGTGGAGCTCGCACGGTCCCCTGGGCGGTGGTGGAACAGCACCTGCACCGCTGTCAGATCGACGGTTGTCTGGTCGAACTGTGCGATGTCGTCGTGCCAGTCGGCCATATAGGGACCCTCAAGTCTCTCGGCGTGGGCGTCATCGGTTGAAATACCCCCGCTCGACTGAGGTCAGACACCCAGCGTGGGGCCCCTCACACGGCGAGGCGGCCCGACACGATGTCGTCGGCGACGTCCGCCACCCGACGTCGACCGGATCGAGCGGTCCGACGGACTCGGTTGAACGCCTGGACCGGGTCGAGGTCGTTGCGTCCCATGACCACCCCGATCGCCCGCTCGATCATCACCCGATGTTCGAGTGCGTACTCGAGCTGGTCGACGATCTTGCCACGACGATGCGCGAGCACCGCCTGGGCGATCAACACCTCGATGGTGCGGCAGAAGGCGAGGATCGCACGCCGGTCGCTGTCGTCCCAGTCGTACGGCGTCACCCGCAACACGTTGAGCGAGCCGACCGGCGCGCCGCCGAGCATCACCGGCACGCCGAGCACGGCGTGGACATCGACCGCGGCGACCAGCTCGGAGACACCCGGCCACCGGTCGTCGACCGCGATGTCGCTGGTCTCAAACGCCCTGCCGGTCACGAGGCTGTCGACGCACGGCCCGTACCCGAGCTCCTCCTGGGCGCTCTCCAACACACGTGTCCGCTCGTCGGTGGCGACGACGTAGCGCAGCGCATCCTCGGCGTCGAGCAGCATCAGGCCCGCGCCGTCGACCTCGAACAGCTCAACGAGCGCGTCGATCACCTCACGCAGCGCTACCTCCATGGACTGGTCCTCGGGACCGTCCGATTGCAAGCGGTCGAGACACGCGGCGAGGACCGTCGCGTCGATGTGGTCCCGCGCCGAAGGCTTCCCTGCCCCCGATTGCGCCGAATCACCCGGCCCGTCCATCTGTCGCACATCATGCCCGTACAGCGCGCGAACCCACCAGGGCAGGCGTCAGCACGTCCGGGGCATCGAGCAGCTCGAGCAGCCTCCGCGACGGGCGGGACGGCCGGCAGAGCTCGACGATCACCCCTCGTTCCCGCACCACCTCCTCGATGGCGCGGTACCCCGCGACGCCGAAGAAGGTCACCTCGGACAGGTCGACCTCGACGACATCGCCGGTGCCCCCATCGAGGCGGTCGACGAGGTCGGCCAGCGCACATCGCAGCGACGGGCTGGCATCGAGATCGAGCTCACCCCCGACGCGCAGCAAGGGTCGGGGGTCGACAATGACCTCGTACCAGGAAAGCTTGCACTCCATGCGTCACGACCTCGGTGAGACCAGGCGTTCCGCGGGGGCAAGGCGGGCGGCGACCACGAACGGCAATCACTTTAGCGCCGGAAGGCGGCCTCCAACACCGGCCGGCGCTTTTCTTTGCGCGTTTCTTGGTCGGCACGAGGCCGGTCGACCCGTGCGCGCTCAAGCGGCGAGACGGTCAAGCAGTTCCTCTGCGGCGACGCGCAGGAACCCCTCCTGGTCGGGGCCGATCTGGTGCAGGTGGAGGTGGGTGAAGCCGGCCTTCTCGAACGCCTCGGCCTGTTCCACCACGCGATCGAGGTCCGGACCACAGGGCAGCTTCTCCGCGAGGGCATCCTCGGTGACCAGCTCGGCGGCGTCCTCGAACTCCGACGGCGTCGGCAGCTCGGAGGCGAGCTGGCCCGGGATGGCGGAGTTCGGCCAGTACTCGAGGGCAGTCCGTCGCGCCGCGGCCTCGTCCTCCGCCCAGCACATCGTGATCTGGCCGTAGCGGGGTCCGTCGCCGCCACCGCGCTCGAACGCCT
>DATEEV010000247.1:0-3086 GCA_035281005.1 Microthrixaceae bacterium
GAACACACCGATGGCGAGCAGCACCACGCTGAACAGCATCAGCACCTGAGGCTCCGAGAACGGGCCGCCGGAGAAGTCGGTGAGCGCGGTCACCACCAGCGTCGCCGGACGGAAGGGCTTGGCCCACGGCGTGCCGGTTCGTTCGGCCTGGAACAGCATCGTCGACACCCAGGGCAGGAACAGCACGCCGCCGGCCGCCATCGACATCAGTACGGCGAGGGTTGCCCGATCGGGCTGGTGCTGGCGTCGCCACCGCACGACGAGGCGCACCACCAGCAGTGCGGTGACGGCGGCGAGGAACCACAGTGACCAGTAGTGGGTCCACAACAGCGCGGCAGTCGCCCCCGCGATGATGAGCCACCAGCCCAGGCGCGGCGCTTCGAGCGCGTTCAGCACCGCGAGGTAGCCGGCGAGCACCAACACCATCACGAGCGAGTACATGCGGGTCTCGCTGCCGTAGCGGAGGAAGAACGGCGACAGGCACAGTGCTGCCACCGTGAGCCAACCGAGCCGGGAGCCGGTGGTGCGCCGGCCGACCCGGTAGGCCAGCGGCAGCGCCGCGAGCGAGATGAGCCCGGAGAGCGCGCGCACCGCCCTGTCTCCCTCGCCGAACAGCTCCATCCAGCCGTGGAGCACGTAGTAGTAGAGCGGGGGGTGGCCGTCGTGACGGAGGGCCTCGGCGATGTCGCCGAGGGGGAGCTTGGCGATGTTGACGCTGAGGGCCTCGTCGAGCCACAGCGGAGTCGGCACCACGAAGCGGGCGACGAGCGCCGCGACCGACGCGATCGCCAGGGCCGCGACCATGAGCGGGTGGGCGAGCGGGGCCTCGGGCCCGTTCGTCGACTCGTCGGACCCGTTCCGGGTGGCGGCAGGCTGTCTCACCTGGGCCGCCTCGGTCACGAGGGCTGAACCTACTCAATCCCTCCGGGGCGATTGAGCCTTCGGACCTCCTCCTCGAGCCGCGCGACGGCGCCCTGCAGCTCGGTCATGCGGGCCCGCTGTTCGAGTGACACGTAGGTGAAGGCCTTCTGGAGCCTGCGCAGCATGCCGAAGCTGGCACGACGGACCGGTGACGAGCCCGTCCACGGGTTCGCGACGTCGTCGGGGAAGTCGAGTCGGGCCGACCGACGCCCGAACGCCGCCCATCGGAGGATCTTCTCGACGTTGTGGCGCTCCGCATCGACCGGGTCGAGCGACGGGGGGATGCCGTCGAAGAGACGGCCTGCGCCGTAGAGCTCCGGGTAGTGGTTCTCGAACACGTATTCCGGCGGGCGGACCCACCACGGCCACTCGTTGGGGAACTGCGGCCAGCACAAGGTGCGGAAGGGCTCGGGGTCACAGAAGTCGGCGGGGTGCAGATGCCTCGCGATGTTGAAGTACAGCGACCACTCGTCGAGAGCGGCGTCGGTCGTGAGCCGACGGGCGATCTCCCAGGCCTCGGCCAGGTAGGCCTTCCGGATGATCTGGGGCATGTGCGAGCCGTACGCCAGGCGCTCGTGACCCAGGTACGCGAGCAGCTCGCGGGCGTTGTGCTGGCCGGTGTCGAACGGGGTCTCGTCTCCGGGCCACGCGTCGAGGTCGTAGAAGAAGTAGCACCGGTCGCGGCCCTCGAGTCGGAAGAACTCGGGCTCGACCTGTTTGAGCGGACGCGCGTCGTCGTCGCACATGATGAATTCCTCGTCGAGCGAGTCGTGCACGCCGAGCGCGCCGCGGAGGGTGAAGTTCCGCGACATGTGGTCCATCGAGCGCAGCGTGTCGGTGCCGAGCCCCGTGAGGGCCTCGTCGCTCACGATCGAGGCATCACCGCCGAGCGCGAACTGTCCCGCCATCGATTCGGGGCAGATCACCAGGGCACGATCGGCCCACGGCATGAAGTGCTGGAGGTGGGCCCATGTCTCGGTGAGGACGGCGGGGCGGGTGGAGAGGATGACGATCTGCATGACCGGGCCCCAGTGTGTCAGGCGCCCGACCCCCGCCCGTCGACCGGTCCCCCGCGGGCGAGTCGTTCGGGCTGCAGCACCCAATCGAGGATCGAGGCATCGACGCCGTCCTCGAGCAGCACCACGCGAAGGTCGCGGTCCTCGTGCTGGGCGCGGTGCACGGCCGCGGCGGCGCGGTCGTAGCCGATCGTGGTCGCGAGCCCGGTGACGAGCGCGGGCGAGGCCAGGGCGTAACGCCGGCACGTCTCGGCGTCGACCTCGATCCCGGCGATGCATTGGTTGCCCAGCGCGTGGGTGACGGAGGTGAGCAGCGTGATCGACTCGAGGAGCGAGTCGGCGATGACCGGGAGGTAGGTGTTGAGCTGGAGCGTGCCCTGCGACGAGGCGACCATCACGGTGGTGTCGTTGCCCATCACTCGGGCGGCGACCTGCAACGCAGCCTCGGGGATCACCGGATTCACCTTGCCCGGCATGATCGAGCTGCCGGGCTGGAGCGCGGGGAGGGTCATCTCGGCGAATCCGGTGCGCGGGCCCGAGGCGAGCAGGCGCAGGTCGTTGGCGACCTTGGTGAGGGTGACGGCCACGCCCCGGGTCAACGCCGACGCGGCGGCGTAGGCCTCGCCGCCTGCCATCGCCGCGAACCGGTCGGGCGCGGGCCGCAGCGGCAGGCCTGTCGAACGGGCCAGGTCGGCAATGACTGCGTCGGCCCAGCCGCGCGCCACGTTCAGGCCGGTGCCGACCGCCGAGCCACCGAGGGGCAGGGCGCCCAGGACGTCGAGGACCATGCCCACCTGCACCCGGCTCATCGAGACCTGCGCGGCCCAGGCGCCCATCTCCTGGCCGACGAACAGCGGTGCCGCGTCCATGAGGTGGGTGCGGCCGGACTTCACCACGTCGTCGTGCGCCGCTGCCTTCGATCGGATCACCAGGATGAGGTCGTCGAGCGCGGGGGCGAGCGCGTCGCGCAGCTCGAGCGCGACGGCGATCCGGATGGCGGAGGGAATGACGTCGTTCGACGACTGCGACGCGTTGACGTGATCGTTCGGGTGCACCTCGAGCCCGCTGATCTCCGCGGCTCGGTGTGCGAGCACCTCGTTGACGTTCATGTTGGTCGAGGTGCCCGAACCCGTCTGGAAGACGTCGATC
>DATEEV010000248.1:0-4889 GCA_035281005.1 Microthrixaceae bacterium
GGCGAGCTTGTCGTAGATGGCCTCGGCCACCTCGCCGGTGATCCCGCGGGTGGCCATCCCCTCGAAGAGCCGGACCCGCAACCGCTCCATCCGCTCCGCGGAGCGCTTCGACCCCATCGCCTGACGGAGCTGATCGGCATCTGCCGGCGAGAACCCCGCCACGTCGATGGCCATCTGCATGAGCTGCTCCTGGAAGAGCGGCACGCCCAACGTCTTGGCCAGGGACGGCTCGAGCAGGGGGTGCAGGTAGGTGACCGGCTCCTGGCCGTTGCGGCGACGGATGTAGGGATGCACCGAGCCGCCCTGGATGGGCCCGGGCCGGATGAGTGCCACCTCGACGACCAGGTCGTAGAAGGTCCGCGGCTTGAGCCGCGGCAACGTGGCCATCTGCGCCCGCGACTCGATCTGGAACACCCCCACCGTGTCGGCCCGACACAACATGTCGTAGACGGCGTCCTCCTGGGGGATCAGCGCCAGGTCGACCTCGACCCCACGGTGCTGCGCGATCAGATCGATGGAGTGGTGCAGCGCGGAGAGCATGCCGAGGCCCAGCAGGTCGAACTTCACCAGTCCCGCCGCGGCGCAGTCGTCCTTGTCCCACTGGAGCACCGATCGGTTCTCCATGCGCGCCCACTCGGTCGGACACACCTCCACCACCGGGCGGTCGCAGATGACCATGCCGCCCGAGTGGATCCCGAGGTGTCGGGGGAAGTGCTCCATCTCGCCTGCCAGCTCGAGCACCGCGGGGGGAGCCGACACCCCCTCGCTCTCGGCCCGACCCGGCGAGGGGGCGCTGCCCCACCGGTCGATCTCCTTGGACCAGGCGTCTTGTTGACCGGGTGCGTATCCCAACGCCTTCGCCGCGTCGCGCACCGAGGACTTGGCCCGGTAGGTGATCACGTTGGCGACCTGCGCGGCGTGGCTACGGCCGTAGCGCTCGTAGACGTACTGGATCGCCTCTTCGCGCCGGCCCGACTCGATGTCGATGTCGATGTCGGGCGGGCCGTCGCGCTCGGGTGACAGGAAGCGCTCGAAGAGCAGACCGAGCGACACCGCGTCCGCGTTGGTGATGCCGAGCGCGTAGCAGACCGCGGAGTTCGCGGCCGATCCGCGACCCTGGCACAGGATGTCGGACCGTCGGCAGAACTCGACGATGTCCCACACCACGAGGAAGTAGCCCGGGAACCCGAGCGCCTGGATCAGGTCGAGCTCGTGGGCCAGTGCCGCGTAGGGATCGCGCCCAACCCTGGCCACGAAGTCGGCGAGGCGATCCGATCCGGGTGCGCCGTAGCGGCGGGTCGCGCCGTCGGCGACGAGCCGGCGCAGGAAGGTCATCTCGTCGTGCCCGTCGGGACACGGGTACGGGGGGAGCTGTGGTGCGACGAGGGAGAGATCGAACGCGCACTCGAGCGCCATCCGGGCCGCGGCGCTCACCACTCCCGGGTAGCGGGCGAAGCGGCGCTCCTGCTCGGCGCCGGCGCGCAGGTGTGCGGTACCACCCGCCGGCAGCCACCCGTCGAGCTCGTCGAGGCTGCGGCGCGCCCGGACGGCGGCGAGGGCGGTGGCCAGCCGACGCTGCGACGGAGTCGCATAGTGCACGTTGTTGGTGGCGATGATCTCGACATCGGCCGCCGCTCCGATCGTGGCGAGGGCGTCGTTGCGGGCCGAGTCGAGCGGCGTGCCGTGGTCCCAGAGCTCGACCGCGACGCCGTCGCGACCGAAGGCGTCGACGAGACGGGCGAGCTCGCGTGCGGCCGCAGCCGGGCCGTCGGCCTCGAGCGCGGCGGGCACCGTGCCCTTGCGACATCCCGTGAGCACCAGGTGGTTGCCGGCGCCCAGCTCGTCGGCGAGCTGGTCGAGCGACAGCGCGGGCGCGGCTTTCTCTCCCGCCATCTGGGCCCGGCTGATGGCCCGCGCCAGGCGGGCGTAGCCGGTGGGATCACGGGCCAGCACCACCAGGTGCCGACCGTCGGGATCGGCCTGACCGGGGCGCGCGACGGTGCGCAACGCACCGTCGGCCAGCAGGGTCAGCTCGGCGCCGAAGACCGTCGGCAGGCCGATGGCCCGCGCCGCCTCCGCGAACCGCACGACCCCGTAGAAGCCGTTGTGGTCAGTGAGGGCGAGCGCCTCGAGACCGAGTCGGGCCGCCTCCTCGACCAGTTCCTCGGGGTGCGAGGCGCCATCGAGGAAGCTGAAGTTCGAGTGACAGTGCAGCTCGGCATAGGCGACGCTGCCGCGGCGGCGGGCCGTCGTGGCCTCGTAGGGCAGGCGCTTGCGCCCCCAGGCCGGCGAATCGGAGCCGTCGCCGGGGTGAGCGGCGTCGCGGGCGCCGTCGACGCCGCGACCCCCTCCCCCGCGGCTCCCTGCCCCACTGGCCCCGTTCCCGATGTCGTTCGCCCGGCGCGGCCGGTCCGAGAGCTGCCGCTCGATCTCCCGCCAAGGAACGTCAGGGTTGTTGAACCCCACGTCGGTCGACTGTATCGAACATGTGTTCGCTCTTCAACGGCGCGGGTTCGACGGGGACCTCGTCCTGGATGTCATCAGGGCCGTCGTCGAGGGCCGCAGGCAGCTCGACCACGAAGGCGGCCCCACCCAGCGTGCTGGTCTCCACGAAGACCCGGCCACCGTGGGCCTCCACCACCTGCCGGGTGAGCGCCAGGCCGAGCCCGGAGCCCCCGGCGTCGCGAGAGCGACCCTCCTCGAGTCGGGCGAAGCGCTCGAACACCTTCTCCCGGTCCGCCGCCAAGATGCCGGGCCCGTCGTCCTCGACGGCCAGGCGCACGGTCGGCCCGTGGGTCACCACCGACACGGCCACCTGGGACGACGCATGTCGCCTCGCGTTGTCGAGCAGGTTCCGCACGACGCTGACGAGCTCGGCGGGCACACCGAGCACACGGCCGGCCGAGACCCCGGACCGGTCGATCGGGACCCGACCCGTGCGCAACGTCTGCTCGTACACGACCTCGTCGAGGTCGACCTCGACGGGCGGACGCCGCTCCCCCTCCTCCAGACGGGTGAGGGCGAGGAGATTGCCGACGAGCGATTCGAGGCGCTCGTCCTCGGCGAGCACCGTCCGCGCCACCTCCTCCCAGTCGGTGGAGCTGCTGTGCATGAGGGCGGTCTCGAGCTGGGTCTTGATCGACGCCACCGGGCTGCGCAGCTCGTGCGACGCGTCGGACATGAACCGCTTCTGGCGATCGGAGGAGCCCTCGAGTCGATCGAGCATGGCGTTCATCGTGCGCGCCAGATCGGCGATCTCGTCGTCGGTGTCCGGCTCGGGCACGCGTTCGTGCAGCGTCGAGCCGGTGATCTCCTGCACCCGGTTGGTGATCGCCGAGACCGGCCGCAACGTCCGACCCGTCATGAACCAGGTCATCGCCCCCACGAGCAGCACCAGGAACGGCACGGCCACCAACAGCGCGTTCGTGACACGGTCGACGGTGCGACGGATCCCGTCGAGCGGGCTCGCCACGTTGAGCACCATCGGCCCGGCCGCGGTGTCGATGTTGACCTGACTGATCGCGAATCGTTCCGGTGTGACCTGATCGGGCACCGTCTTGCCGAACAACGGCGTGGGCTCACCGGTGAGTGTCTGGCGGAGCCGGTCGAGGAGACTCGAGGACTGATCCATCGCTCCCACGGCGGGACCCGTCACGTAGATGACGCTGCCCGTGATGCCCTCCTGGAACGCCTCGCGGTCAGCCGAGCGGTTCAGCGCATCGGTGGCGGTGGCCAGATCCTGGGCGTCCACGGCCATCTGCCCGCTCGCGAGCATGCCCGAGAGCACCCGCGTCACCGTGTCGTTGCGGACCTGGACGTCGTGCATCAGCGCGGCCTCGACCTGACGGACGAGACCGAACGCCGCGAGCGACAGGGCGACCCCGAACACGACCGCGACCGCTGCGGTGAGCCGGACGCGAACCGAGCCGAAGAGGCGAGTCATCGCGTCCGGCGCGCCATCGGATCAGGAGGGCGCGGGTTCGGTGGCGCGGATGCGATAGCCCTCGCCGCGGATGGTCTCGAGGTCGGTCCGTCCGAAGGGTCGATCGATCTTGCGACGGAGGTAGCCCACGTACACCTCGACGACGTTGGGGTCACCCTCGAAGTCCGCGCCCCAGACCCGGTCGAGCAGGTCCTGCTTCGAGATGACCTCGTCCTTGTGGCGCAGGAGCGCCTCGAGGAGGGCGAACTCGCGGGGCGAGAGCGGGATGTCGGTCTCACCGCGGCGACAGGTCCGCCCCACCACGTCGAGGGTGAGGTCGCCGAGCTCGAGCGGCTGGAGGTTGTGGTCGGTGCGGCGACGAGCCAGCGCCCGCAAGCGGGCGACGAGCACCACGAACGAGAAGGGCTTCGACAGGAAGTCATCCGCCCCCGTGTCGAGGGCCTCGGCCTCGTCGTACTCACCGTCCTTGGCGGTCAGCATGAGGATCGGGGTCCAGACCTCGGCCTCACGCAGGGCCCGACACACCCGGTAGCCGTTCATGCCCGGCAACATGATGTCGAGCACCATCAGGTCGTACTGGCCGGCGACGGCGAGATCGAAACCCTCGCGACCGTCGTGGACCACGTCGACCTCGAACGACTCGGCCCGAAGGCCTCGAGCGATGGCCTCGGCCAGGGCGACTTCGTCCTCCACGACGAGCACACGCATGACTCCATTGTGCTCCGAACGGCGTGGTGGGCGCCTCCGGTCCGACTGTGAGCGGTCTCAACCGTCGGCTCTCGATCGAGCGCGTGCCGGCAGCACTACGTTGACCCGGCAATGGATCGTCGCCCGGTCAGCCGACTCGCGGAGCTCGGGCCACTCGGCGTCGGTCTCGTCACGATCGTGATCGCCGCGATCTTCGTGATGGCCCGCTTCGCGGTCGCCGCCGATCTCGACGAGTCGA
>DATEEV010000249.1:0-5844 GCA_035281005.1 Microthrixaceae bacterium
GATCCGGAGCGTCTCGACCATTTCTGGGTCAACCCGCTCGGGATGAACTTCAAGCAGATCCGCGTGCGCGACCTCATCCTCGTGAACCACGAGGGTGAGGTGATCGAGGGCAACTGGCCGCTCAACCAGGCGGCGTTCGCGATCCACTCGCAGATCCACGCGGCGCGCCCCGACGTGGTCGCCGCCGCGCACGCCCATTCGGTTCATGGCAAGGCCTGGTCGACGTTGCGCCGGCCGCTCGACCCGATCACGCAGGACTCGTGCGCCTTCTACGACGACCACGCGCTGTTCGCCGACTACACCGGCGCCGTGCTCGAGCTCGAGGAGGGCAAGCGCATCGCTCATGCCCTCGGCGACAACAAGGCCGTCATCCTCGCCAACCATGGGCTGCTGACCGTGGGCCAGACGTCGGTCGACGAGGCCGCCTGGTGGTACATCACGATGGAGCGCACCTGCCAGGCGCAACTGCTGGCCGAGTCGGCGGGCACTCCGGTGCTCATCGACGCCGAGCACGCGGCGACGACCGCGACACAGGTCGGTACGCCCTTCGGCGGGTGGTACGCGTTCCAACCGCTCTACGACTGGATCGTGTCGATCCAGCCCGACTTCCTCGAGGAGGACTGACGTGCGCTTCGGTCTCGATGTCGCGCAGCAACGGATGCCGTGGGACGAGCTCGTCAGCCGCGTGCAGTTCGCGGAGGAGCTCGGCTTCGACGGCGCCTGGGGGTTCGACCACTTCCAGCCCATGTTCGGCGACGGCCCGGGTGAGACCTTCGAGGGCATGACGACTCTCGCCGCGCTCGCCGGCGTGACGTCGCGCATCCGGCTGGGACTGCTGGTGACCGGTGTGACCTACCGCCACCCGGCGGTGCTGGCTGCCCAGGCGGTCACCATCGACCACGCTTCGCACGGACGCCTCGACCTGTCACTCGGCGCGGCCTGGTACGACAAGGAGCACCACGAGCTCGGGATCCCCTTCCCGTCGACCGGCGAGCGGTTCGATCTGCTCGAGGATGCCCTCGAGATCGTGAACCGGCTGTTCACCGGTGACGTCGTGTCCTACGACGGCAAGGTCGTGTCGCTGAAGGACGCGCAGATGCGTCCGCTGCCCGTGCAGACCCCGCACCCACCGATCTGGATCGGTGGCAGCGGCCCGAAGCGGACGCTGCCCCTGGTGGCCCGATATGCCGATGTGTGGCATTCGTGGGGCTCGCCCAACTCGCTGCGCGAGGCCAACGAGCGGATCGACGAGCTGGCGACCGAGGCCGGCCGTGACCCGTCCGCGATCAAGCGGGCGAGCTCGCTGTCGCTCGACGACCTCGACACCGCGCGCAAGCACGCCGGCAAGTGGCGCGACGCGGGCTACCACCACCTCGTGTGTGGCTGGCCCGACGCCGGCCGCGCCCAGGTCGAGAAGTTCACCCGCGAGGTGCTCCCCGACTTCGTCGACTGAGTCAGGACGAGGGCGGGGTCACGAAGTCTGCCTTGCGGTGATGGAACCGCCAGGTGCCGTCGTCGTGGTGGAGGGTGTCGTGGTAGCGGCCCACGAGCTGGACCGACCAGCCGCCCTCCTTGCCCATCAGCAGGAAGACCATGTCGCTGATCGCGGTGGCCTCGTCCTCGTTCCAGTCGGTGACGTGGGTGTTGACCACGAGGTGGCGCTGGGGGCGTCGCGGGGCCCACTTGGTGTAGGCCGCGCGCAGGGCGTCGTGGCCCTCGTGCGTGCCCATGCCCGGCAGGTCGATCACCCCGTCGGCGCAGAACGTCGCGACGACGTCGTCGACGCGGCCGTCATCGAGGGCGTGGGTGTAGGCGGCGATCGTGGCGCGCACGCCTTCGGCCACGTCCGCGAAGGTCTTGTCGCTCACGCGCTCACCACTCTTCCTCCCAGGCCCAGATCGACGATGGGCCGATCGAACGGATACACGTTGATCTCGCCGAGCGCCGGCAGCAAACGGTCGTGGCCGAGGCCGGCGAGGTAGCCGTCGATGAGCCGCTCGAAGTTGGAGATGTGGCCCTCGAGCTCCTCGGAGAGGCGCATGTACTGGAAGCCGCGCGCGTGCAATCCCAGCTGCTGGCGCGGGATGTTGCCGAAGTCCTGCGCGGGGATCGGCGGCCAGCGGGGATCGTCGTGCTCCCATGCCTCGGGTGGCACGGGCCGCTCACGCTCCTGACCCTCACCATCGCGGGTCAACGACCAGATCTCCATCAGCGT
This sequence comes from Microthrixaceae bacterium, assembly GCA_035281005.1. GTDB lineage: Bacteria > Actinomycetota > Acidimicrobiia > Acidimicrobiales > Microtrichaceae > DATEEV01. The sequence continues at coordinate 2,216 of DATEEV010000249.1, forward strand.
CTCCTCCGGGCCCAAGGGCCGGAAGCGGTACGACGAGGCACTGCTGTACATCGGCAGCACGAAGAAGTTGGGGAAGCCCTGGAAGAACTCGAGGTCCAGCCCGGCTGACGCGAGCTCGTTGAGGTCGGGGATGTCGGCACCCCGGCCTCGGTGCCATTGGGTGACCTCGTCGTTGAGCGTGCGCTTCCACTCGACCATCGCCGCCTCGGCATCGGCGGGGAGGTCGATGTCGGAGAGGCGCTCGGCGACGGCGACGTCGTTGGCGTGGACCATGCCGGCCATGCCCTCGCTCATGGCCCGCAGGTACCGCAGGTCTGCCTCGACGAAGGCCCGGGCGTCGAAGCTGCCGGCTTGTGGCAGCCCGTACCGCGTCGGGATGACGAGCTGGGGGTGGCTCTGGGGAACGTGGTACGCCTCGACGAACGCCTCGACGGCGAGCTTCCAGTTCACCGGGAGCCGGCACGCGTACCACCACTCGGCGCGGAGCGACTCCACCTTCCAGGCGTCGAGGCTGGTGGCCAGGGGCTCGAGGCTCTGGCGCAGCGGCGGGGCGTCGGCGTCGAGGTTGATCCAGGCGCACCCGCCCCAGGTCTCGCATCGCACCGAGACCAGGTCGATGTCACCGGGCTGGCGGTTGTGCTCGGCGAATGACCGGCGGCGGGGCACGCCGACGTTGGCGCCGTCGGGCCCGTAGCGCCAGCCATGGAACGGGCATGTGAAGCCGTCCTCGCACGACCCGTGCCCGAGGGCGATCCGGACCCCGCGGTGGCGGCAGGAGTTCTGGAACGCCGAGACGCCCATGTCCTCGGTGCGGACGACCACGATCGACTGGTCGAGGATCTGGTACTCCGCGAAGTCGAAGGGTCGCGGGATCTCCTCGAGCCGGCAGGCCATCTGCCAGACCCGGGGCCACAGCAGTTCGGCCTCCCGGGCGAAGAATTCGGGGTGGTAGTAGCGCTCCTTGGGCACCCGGTCCGGCACTGTGACGGCGAAGGGCACCGAGCGCGCCGGCGTCGACTGCTCCACGATCGGGAATGTAGACCAACTGGTCGGTACAATTCCGCCCCCATGGCATCCACGGAGGGAACGACCGACGTCGACGTGCTGATCGTCGGCGCCGGCATCACCGGCATCTACCAGCTCCATCGCGCGCTCGGGGAGGGCTTCTCGGCGCAGCTGGTCGAGGCCGGCGACGGCGTCGGCGGCACCTGGTACTGGAACCGTTACCCCGGGGCGCGGTTCGACTCGGAGAGCTACACCTACGGCTACCTGTTCTCCAAGGAGCTCTTCGACGAGTGGGAATGGCAGGAGCACTTCGCGGCACAGCCCGAGACCGAGCGCTACCTGAACCACGTCGTCGACCGGTTCGACCTCCGTCGCCACATGCGGTTCGGCGCGCCCGTCACCGAGGCCGTCTGGGATGAGGCGTCGGGCACATGGCACGTCACCACCGATGACGGGATCGCGACCCGCGCCCGGTTCCTCGTCGCCGCGACCGGCGTGCTGTCGCTTCCCTACCTTCCCGACGTCGCGGGGATGGAGCGGTTCCAAGGGGTGCAGCACCACACGGGGCGCTGGCCCGCCGAGCCCGTCGACGTCTCGGGCAAGCGGGTCGCGGTGGTCGGGACGTCGTCGAGCGGGGTGCAGGTCGTCCCCGCAATCCTCGACGAGGTCGAATCGCTGACCGTCTTCCAACGCACGGCCAACTGGTGCACGCCGCTCAACAACCGGCCCATCACCGAAGACGAACAAGCCCAGCTGCGCGCCGACTTCGAGCAACTGCGCGAGGTGTTGAACACCTCGGTCCACGGCTTCCACCATCCGCTGAACACGCGCACCGCCTTCGAGGACTCCCCCGAGGAACGGCGCGCGTTCTTCGAGAAGATGTGGGCCAGCCCCGGGTTCATGAAGTTCACGAGCAACTACCTCGACATCCTCGACAACGCCGACGCCAACGCCGAGTGGTGCGAGTTCATCGCGAACAAGATCCGCACCGCGGTGGATGATCCCGAGACCGCCGAGGTGTTGATCCCGAAGGACCACCGCTACGGCCAGAAGCGCCCTCCTTACGTGGCGGGCTACTTCGAGGCGTTCAACGATCCGAAGGTGTCACTCGTCGACCTGCGCGAGACACCGATGGTGCGAGTGACCGAAACCGGCATCGAGACCACCGACGGCCTGCGCGAGTTCGACGTGATCGTGTGGGCCACCGGCTTCGACTTCGGCACCGGGGCGATGCTGCGCATGGGCATCCGCGGCCGCGACGGTCTCGAGCTCACCGACCACTGGGCCGACGGTCCGACGACGTTCCTCGGCGTGCAGACCCACGGGTTCCCGAACCTCTTCTTCCCCGGTGGCCCCCACGCGGCTGCGGGCAACAACCCGAGGTACAACGGCGACCAGGTCGACTTCGTCACCGACGCGATCGTCCACACCCGCGACGAGGGCTACGACGTCATCGAGGTGACCGCGGAGGCCGAGGACCGGTGGAGCGAGATGGTCGACCGCGCCGCGGCTGCGACGTCGTTCGGCACGATCGGCCAGTACGTCGGCGGCAACATTCCCGGCAAGCCGAAGCGCTACCTGCTCAACGCCGGTGGTCGCCCGAAGCTCTTCAAGAAGATCGCACGAGTCAAGGACACCGACTACGCGGCGTTCCATCTGTCACGCGCGTCGGACCCTGCACCCAGCACCGTCTGACCAGGTCGGCGTCGACGCCCGATCGATGCCAGACTCCCGCATGTGCCCACGGTCCGGCAGTCTCCAGTCTCACGATGGAGAGTCGGAGGTATCGCTCTGTTCTGCGTCAGCGGGTTCCTCCTCCTGACGATGGGAGGAGCGATCGTCGCTGCGCCACTGACCGTCCCCCTGATGGTCCTGACCGTGCGACGTCAGCCCACGACGGCCTTCCGTGCGATCGGAGCGCTGCTCGCCGGACTGACGATCGCCGAAGTCGTCTGGGCGCTCGCCTATCTCATGGCTGGCGAATCGTCGCCGTGGATCTGGCTGGTGCCAATGGCGGCCGCGGCCGCGACGGTGGTCGCGATGTGGACGTCGGCGAACACCGCCGACCGCTCCCCCGCTCCCGCCTGAGCCGTCAACGACTCCTTCACAGGGTGGGCGGCAGGGACAGCGACCGCCGCGTTCCACCTCAAGCGGCAGCCGTGATCTTGTCGAGGCGGCCGAGGAAGTGCGCCCAACCCTCGGCGTGTGGCGCGAGCTGCGACTCCGGCAGGCCGGTGTGGGTGAAATCGACGCGGGTGCCGCTGTCGATCGGCGTGAGACGGAACTCCACCCGCGTCGAGCCGACCGGGAGGGTGTCGCTCCCGAGCAGACCCCAGGTGACGACGACCCTGCGGGGGCGGTCGACCTCCACGTACTCGCCACGAATCGGGTTGCCGTCGATGTCGACCGAGAACACGCCGCCCGGCGTCGCGTCGAGCTCGGCGCGCTGGCCCATCCACGCCGTCATCCCCTCGGAGGTGACGAGGTGGTCGAAGACGACCTCCGGTGGAGCCTCGATGTCGATCGATGTCGCGAACTCAGCCACGTTGACCTCTTCTCTTGTCGGCAGTCTTCTTCTCTGTGGACTTCCTGGCGGATGTCTCCGCCGCGGTCTTGAGGGCGGC
>DATEEV010000250.1:0-3042 GCA_035281005.1 Microthrixaceae bacterium
GCCCGCAAGCGCGCCAAGAACGCCGACGTCGAGCTCACCACGTACACCGACGATCAGATCGCCGAGATCGACGCCCAGTACGCGTCCGAGGGCCCGCGCGGCGCCGAACCGCGCTGGTGGGAGGACGTCGCGGTCGGCGACACCGTCGGACCGATGGTGAAGGGCCCGCTCACGGTCACCGACATCGTGTGCTGGCACGTCGGCATGGGCATGGGCCTCTACGGCGTGAAGCCGTTGCGGCTCGGTGCGCTGAACCGGGCGCGGATCCCGCGCTTCTTCCACCGCGACGACCACAACGTGCCCGACGTGATGCAGCGGGTGCACTGGGACCCTGCCTTTGCACAGCGATCGGGCAACCCGACCACCTTCGATTACGGCCGGATGCGGGAGACCTGGCTCATCCACCTCTGCACCGATTGGATGGGCGACGACGCCTGGCTCTGGAAACTCGGTTGTGAGTTCCGGGCGTTCAACTACGTGGGCGACACCCAGTGGCTGTCGGGCACCGTCAGCGACAAGTTCCTGGCCGACGGTGACCGGCCCGCCGTCGAGGTCGAACTCCAGGCCGTGAACCAGCGGGGCGTGGTCACCACCCCGGGCCATGCGACGATCCTGCTGCCGAGCCGCGAACATGGCGCCGTGCGACTTCTCGATCCTCCCGGCGGCGCGTCCGACCTCCAGGGCGCGCTCGACGCCATCAGCGAACGGTTCGACCGATCGTGACCGACGACGTCGGCGTGAACGTGACCCGCGGCGGAGCGGTGCTGCGCCTCGAACTGGCCCGGCCCGACAAGCGCAACGCGGTCAGCGACGAGATGATGGCCACGCTCATCGGCGAGATCGACCGTGCCGGCCGTGACGAGTCGGTGCGGGTGATCGTCATCTCTGGTGCCGGCGACCACTTCTGCTCGGGCGCCGACTTCGTGGCCCGCAACGAGAACGCCACGACCCGGCCCCGCGCCGGCAGCATCCAGCGTCGCCTGCCGTCGATGGCCAACCGGCTCATCCCGCTCATCGTCAACACCCAGACCCCGGTCGTCGTGCGCGCCCACGGCTGGACCGCGGGCCTTGGCCTCAACATCGCGGTGGCGGCCGACTTCTGCGTGGCGGCGGACGACGCCCGCCTGTGGGCGCCGTTCACCGGAAAGGGCTTCACCCCCGACAGCGGCGCGACGTGGCTGTTGCCGCGTCGGATCGGAGAGGTGCGCGCCCGGGAGATGGTGCTGCTCGGTCGTGAGGTGAACGGCCGCGAAGCCGTCGAGTGGGGTCTCGTGCACAGCGCCGCCCCGGTGGCCGAGCTCGACGATGCCGTCGAGGAAGTCGTGGATCGGATGGCGTCGGGAGCGACCGTGGCCCTCGGGCTCACCAAGTGGCTGCTGCACAGCGGCTGGTCGCAGACACTCGAGCAGCACCTCCGCGACGAGGCGTTCGGCATGGAGCTGTCGTCGCGCAGTGATGACTTCCGTGAGGGGTACGCGGCGTTCCGCGAGAAGCGCGACCCCGACTATCGCGGGCGATGAGCGAGCTGGCGATGAGGGAGCAGATCGCGGGCCTGGCGATGGAGCCGGGCGTGGCGAAGGACGACGCCGTCGACGCGGTGCGCGCCTGGATCGATGCCCATGTCCCGATCACGTGGCGGGAGGCATCGGCCCGGGGCGGGGCGCGGGCGATCCGGGAAGTGCGCTCGCGGAACGAATACGCCGAGTGGTACCCGACGTTCGGCCGCTCGGGGCTCGTGGTGCCGACGTGGCCCGTCGCCTACGGCGGCCTCGACCTTTCACCCGAGGTCGCCCGTTCGGTCGACGCCGAGCTGGCGCCGTTCAACCTCGGCCGGCTCAATCCGCTCGGGCTCAACAACACCGCCGCCGCCCTGTTCGCGCACGGTACCGACGAGCAGCGGTTGCGGTTCCTCCCGCCGATCGTGCGCAACGAGGAGCGGTGGTGCCAGCTGTTCAGCGAGCCGGGTGCAGGGTCCGACCTGGCGTCGTTGGCGTGTCGCGCCGAACGTGACGGCGACGAGTGGATCGTGTCGGGCCAGAAGGTGTGGACGACGTGGGCATTCGATTCCGAGTTCGGCATCCTCCTGGCCCGCACCGACCCCGACGTGCCGAAGCGCAAGGGCATCACCTACTTCCTGGTCGACCTGCGCCAGCCGGGCGTCGACGTGCGCGAGCTGCGCCACATCGGCGGTGAGGTCGACTTCTGCGAGGTGTTCCTCGACGGCGCCCGCGTGCCCGATTTCTGCCGGGTCGGCGCCGAGGGCGACGGCTGGCGGGTCGCCAACTCGACGCTTGCCGGCGAGCGTCAGATGGTGTCCGGCTCCGGATCGGGTGGCGTCGATCGAATCGGTGGGTCGGGCATGGCGTCGGTGATCGCGCTCGCTCGCAAGGTGTCGGCGTCGGGCCGTCCCGGTGGGTGGGACGATCCGGTGGTGCGCGACGAGCTCATGGCGCTCTACGCCGAGGAGCGGTGTCGGGCGTGGACGAACCTGCGGGTGCGGGCGAACCTCAAGGCCGGCCGGGCACCGGGTCCCGAGTCGTCGATCGGCAAGGTGCACCAGGGTTCGCTCAACCAGCGGCTGCAGGCGATGACCGTGTCGTTGCTCGGCGTCGACGCGACGGCGTGGGACGGTGAGTGGCTGGACGACATGCCGTACGAGGTGCGCGGGTTCTTCCGCAGCCGCGCCAACACGATCGAAGGCGGCACGACCGAGGTGAACAAGAACATCCTCGGCGAGCGGGTGCTCGGGCTGCCCCGCGAGCCCGACCAGTTCCGCGATGCCGCCTGGCGCGACATCCCCCGCAGTTGAGGATCGGCAGCTGATGCCTGCTTCGTACGAGACGCTCGAGGTCGTTCGACGTGGCCCGGTCGGCTGGCTGATCTTCGACCGGCCCGATCGGGGCAACGCGCTCGACGCGACGATGTGGAACGAGCTCGAGCGGGCGTGGCGCGAGCTCGACGACGATCCCGACGTACGGGTGATCGTGAACACCGGCAACGGGGCCGCCTTCCAGACCGGCCTCGACATGGTGCAGCTGTCGA
>DATEEV010000251.1:0-11153 GCA_035281005.1 Microthrixaceae bacterium
GTCCGGCACCCTCTCGGAGAGCACTCCTGGGTCGACCTCACCGAGGGCTTCGTTCGCGACGCGGGCCAGCACTTCGACCATCTGCTCGCCACGACGGGCTGGGCCCAGACCGAGGTGCTCCGCTACGACCGCTACTTCGCCGAGCGCCGCCTGTCGTGCGGTCTGCGTCCCGACGCCACCGCGATGCTGCGCCAGATCGGCCTGCACCTCGAGGCCGCGCACCGCGTCCGATTCGAGGGCGTCTCGGCGATCCTCTACCGCGACGGCACCGACTTCCAGGGCCTCCACAGCGATCGCGAGATGCGGTGGCTCGACGAAACCGTGATCGCGATCGTCGTGCTCGGCCAACGGCGGCCCTTCGTGTTGCGGCCCCGAGGCACCAGGGCCGACGCGGTCGATCGGGTCCCGGCCGGCCAGGGCCAGGACGACCTCGTGCTGACGCCCGGCGAGGGTGACCTGCTGGTCATGGGTGGCGCCGCGCAGCGCGAGTGGCTGCACGGGGTGCCCGCCGCCCCGACGGACCGGCCGCGGATCTCGCTGACCTGGCGATGGACCAGCCGCCGTGGTCGCCCGGACACGAACCCCACCTACTACGACGGGCAACATTTCTCCGACGGTCCGTCGATGCCGGGACGCAGGACGCGCTCACCCTGATCACCATTCGGCGGTTCGCGAGGCACCGGTCGCGGCGTAGACCAGCTCGTGCGCGGTCCATCGAGCCATCAGTGACTCGAGGAGATCCACGACCCCCGCTTCCGCGGCCGAGCCGGGCGCCGCGGTCACCTCCGCGAACGCGAGCGTGACGCCCGTTCCCCCGTCGAGGCGAACCCCGAGGCTGGACACGGCGGGGAGGGGCATTGCCGCGTCGACGAGGTCCTGACCGAGGTCCCTGGCGTCGTCGGCGGGCAGCGTGCTGGCGAAGGCCCACACCCACCTGTCGTCGACTGGCACCCGGTACAGCCCTCCCGGTCGCTCCCGGCCCCCGGAGGGCGTGCCGATGTCGACGACGGGATCGACCCCGGCGGGCAGGTGGAGGAACCGCAGCTGCTCGCCGTCGAGATGGCGCTGGTAGGCGCGGGTCACCGCGCAGCGGAACGCGCACGGAGCGATCGTGCGACACGGCGCGCCGGCCTCGGCATCGAAGGAGGGCTCGGCGTCGTCGCGAACGTCGAGCACGACGGCGGCGCCGCTCCGGATCCTCGCGCGGAGGCCGGGGAGGCTGTGGGTCAGCGTGGCGGCGACCCGCAACGCCGCCAACCCCTGCTCGGAGATCACTGCGCCGGCCTCTCGTTCGGTTGACTCACGGGACACCCCTCCTACCGGAATCTGTTAGGTAGGCCTAATAGAGCCGCGAGGGGATGTCAACCCCAGGTATCCAACTGCGGGTCAGTTGAGGCAGGCGAGCCGGCCCTCGACCGGCCCACGCCGAGGATCGCCGGCGTCGAGCACCGCGAGCGTGCACTCCTGCAGGTACGCGTCGTCGCTCATCACGGCGCTGAGCCGCAGGAGGCGCTCACCGTCGGAGTCGGCGATCACGGCTTCGCGAATGGCGACGTCGATGAGGTGTCGCTGATCCACCACTGCCTCGGCGCTCGAACGCTCGAGGAGCGGGCCCCGATACCAGTCGAGGGCGTCGTCGAGTCGGCCGTCCTCGAGCGCCTCCAGGAGCTCGAGATGATCCGCGTGCACAGGTGTGTCGATGCGGTAGGGACGGCTGGCGATCACCGGGCCCACGACGCGCCGCAGATGGGACAGCTCGGCCTTGGTGGTGCTCGGCGAGACCGGCCGGTCCCCGTGCACCTCGTCATGAAGCTGTTCGAGCGACAACCCGTCGGGCGACAGTGACAACACGACGAGCAGCTCGATCTGTCGCGGCGAAAGGAGCACCGGGAGGCCGCCGACGGTGACCTCGGAGGTGCCGAGGGTGCGGAGCACCAACGCTGATCGTTCTGGAAACGCCATGGTCGGGTCGACGTCGGCGCGCAGCGCGAGGCCCATCACCCGAGCGAGTGCGGCGACGGTGGGCAGTGCCAATGGCGTGGTGGCGCTCCATCGAGTCGACAGATCGAGCACGCCGAGCGTCGAGCCCGACCAGGGGTCGAGGATCGGCGCCGAGTAGCACACCCAGTCCTGCACGAACGGGGCGTAGTGCTCGGTCGCCCACACCACCGACGGAGCGCCGGTCTTCAGCGCGAGCGCGACCGCGTTCGTCCCGACCGAGCTCTCGTCCCATCGCCCGCCCGGCGTGAAGGCGACCTGCTCCGCCCGCTGCAACGTCAGTCGATCGCCCGCGGTCCAGACCACCGTGCCCTCGGCATCGGTTGCACCCGCGACCAGTCTGCCGTCGTCGGCAGCCTTGGCGAGATCCTCCGAGACCGAGGCGAAGGCGCGACCGAGCAGGCCTTCCCACCACTGGGCGGGAGCGTCCTCGACGAATGGTGCGTGATCGATCGTCGGCGGCAATGCCGCGGAGGAACGTGTCCAGGACTGGAGGACTTCCTCGCGCACCCGCGCGGTACCGGGCTCGGGCTCGGCGCCGTCGATGAACTGACGCCAGCTTCGTTCGAGTGCGACACGCTTGCGACGTGCGTGCCAGGGGATCTCGGCCATCGGAACCCCCTTGTTCCAACCTTTTCCCAACCTCGCGTCATACATCCTGACACAAGAGCGGCGACTCCGACCGACGAAGTTTCCCAGCGTCCGTTGCCGGGGCCTCCGCTCACCTTCCGACTCACCTTCCGACATTGCGAAAAGGAGCATTCCCGACAACTCACCGCATCACCGCACAGGACGCGAGCGCTCCTGGGCCGTCTCGGCCTGTACTCCCCACCCCACCCGCCGGGCCCAGATCGTGTTCCGCCACGGACCGCACCGGATGGCCCCCGCCGTCCGCTCCGATGGCAGAGCACGCGTCGTACTCCCACGACGATGGAGCGTTCGGGCCGCTCGGCCGGTGGATGGACATGGCCCCCCTGTTCCATCCACCGTTCGAGCGGCGTTCACACCTGTCCTGCCCGGTCGGGGCCGGGACCCCGGCACGGCGCACCCCAGCGCGCCGGTCCTCCATGTCCCGCCTCATGACGAGGGCCTTCACCAGGTCCCGCCCCCGACCGGCGCGGAATGTCAGGCTGAGGTTCGAAGTTCAGGGCCGGCGACCGAGGAACGCCAGCAGCTTCGTCTGCTCGTCCGCGTCGTCGGGCACCTCGACGCGGGGCCCGTAGTGGCCACTCGACCGCAGCATCTCATCGGCAGGCTGCAACCCCATGAACATCCCGTGGACCTCGTCGGGATCGAGTCGCTCGTCGAGGCCTGTGGCCCGGGCCAGATCCCACGTGTGCACGAGCACGTCGCCGAGGAAGAACATCTCGATGGCCTCGTCGGTGCGGTGGCTGCCTGCCTGCGGATGGCTGAGTTGTCGAGCCGAGATCTCAGGGTCGTCGAGCAGTGCCTGAAGTTGCTCGTCGAGTGCGATCCACGCCCCGACCGGATCGTCGTCGACCGAGGGCCCCGGCGCCAGTGACGGGCCGCCCGCACCGGCGAGGAAGGCCGGCATCCAATCGACGATGTGCCTGACGACATCACGCGCGACCCAGCCCTCGCAGGGCGCGGGGCGGTCCCATGCGTCGGGTGCGACCCCCTCTGCCGTCGTGGTGAACTTCGCGGCGACGTTCCGGTAGCGATCGGCGATCTCGGCCATCGCCCCACTGTCGCGGATCTGGGGCCGTCGTGCTCGGCTTCTGGGCGGGTCAGGTCGACGGGTGGACGAGCCCGGGTGGAAGGTCGGCGAACACCTTGGCGAGCTCGGGGAGGAAGTCGCGCGCCGGGCTGGTGTCGCGCCAGAACATCGCGATCCGTCGTCGAGGCACCGGCTCGCTGAACCGGAGCAGCACCACGTCGTCGGATTGCGCCACCGGGGGTTGCACCGAGAGCTCAGGGAGCAGGGTGACCCCCACGCCGGCCGCGACCATCTGGCGGAGCGTCTCGAGGCTGGTCGCGCGAAAGCCGCTCCGCTCGGACGCTCCGGACAGCTCGCAGACGGCGAGTGCCTGCTCCCGGAGGCAGTGGCCCTCCTCGAGCAGAAGGAGGCTCTCGCCCACGATGATCGAGCTGGGCACCGGACCAACGAGTCCGGCCAGCCGATGCTCGGCCGGCACGGCCAACACGAAATCCTCCTCGAACAGCGGCTCCGCATGCAGGCCCGGGACGTCGATCGGCAGGGCCAGGACCCCGACGTCGAGGCGGCCGTCGCGCAATCGCCGGAGGATCTCCTCGGTCTTCTCCTCGACCAGGAGCAGCTCGAGGCGGGGGAAGCGATCCCGCACGTGGGGCACCACGTGCGGCAACAGGTAGGGGGCGAGGGTCGGGAACAGTCCGACCGACAACGTGCCCGCCTCGGGATCGCGCGAGCGGCGAGCGATGTCCTCGATGTTCGCGGCCTCCATCAGGGTGATCCTCGCCCGCTCCACGATCCGCTCCCCCGCTGCGGTCAGCATCACACGGCCCGGACTCCGCTCGATCAGCTCGACACCGAGCTCGCGCTCGAGCTTCTTGATCTGGGTCGACAGCGTCGGCTGGCTCACAAAGCAGCGCTTCGCGGCTCGGCCGAAGTGGCGCTCGTCGGCCACCGCGACGAGGTAGGAGAGGTCGCGGAGGTTCACGCCGTCAATGCTCGCACCCTCAGGCGGCGGTCGCCTCGGCGTCGGCCTCGGGCGCGGAGGTCCTGATGAGGTGGTCGAAGGCGCTGAGCGCCGCGACCGATCCTGCCCCCATCGCGATGACGATCTGCTTGTAGGGAACCGTGGTGCAGTCGCCGGCCGCGAACACGCCGGGGACCGAGGTGGCCCCGCGGTCGTCGATGATGACCTCACCGCGAGGCGTGAGGTCGACGGTGCCGTCGAGCCACTCGGTGTTGGGCAGCAGCCCGATCTGCACGAACACGCCTTCGAGGTCGACATGGCGCGATTCGCCCGTCGCCCGCTCGAGGTAGTCGAGCCCGGTCACGCGCTGGCCGTCGCCCACGATCTCGGAGGTCTGCGCGCCGAGGATCACTTCGACGTTCGCGAGGCTGTGCAACTTTCGCTGCAACACGTCGTCGGCACGGAGCTGATCGTCGAACTCGAACACCGTCACGTGTCCGACGATGCCGGCGAGATCGATCGCAGCCTCGACACCGGAATTGCCGCCGCCGATCACTGCGACGCGCTTGTGCTTGAACAGCGGTCCGTCACAGTGCGGGCAGTTCGTGACGCCCTTGTTGCGGTACTCGTCCTCACCCGGCACACCCAACTGGCGCCAGCGCGCACCGGTGGACAGCACCACCGACCGCGACCGCAGCGTCGCTCCGCTGTCGAGCTCGACGCCGATGAGCCCTCCGGGAGTCTTGGCCGGGAGCAACCGGGCGCCCCGCTGGAGGTGCATCACGTCGACGTCGTACTCGAGCACGTGCTGCTCGAGTGCGGCGGCCAGCCTGGGACCTTCGGTGTGGGAGACCGAGATGAAGTTCTCGATCGCCATCGTGTCGAGCACCTGTCCACCGAAGCGGTCGGTGGCGACGCCGGTGCTGATGCCCTTCCGGGCCGCGTAGACCGCAGCCGCGGCCCCGGCCGGTCCCCCGCCGACGACGAGGACCTCGAAGGGCTCGTGATGGTCGAGGCGGGCCGCGTCGCGCTCCGCCGCGCCTTCGTCGAGACGATTGACGATCTGCTCGAGGCTCATCCGTCCCTGCTCGAACGGCTCGCCGTCGAGGAAGACCGACGGGACTGACAGCACCTGCCGCGAGTCGACCTCTGCCTGGAACAGGGCACCGTCGATCGCGACGTGGTTGATGTTGGGGTTGACGACGCTCATCAGGTTCAGGGCCTGCACGACGTCGGGGCAGTTCTGGCAGGAGAGCGAGAAGTACGTCTCGAAGTGGAAGTTGCCCTCGAGGGTGCGGATCTGCTCGAGCACCTCGGGCGATGCGGTCGACGGGTGCCCGCCGACCTGGAGGAGCGCGAGCACGAGGGAGGTGAACTCGTGACCGAGCGGGATGCCGGCGAAGCGCACGCTCACGTCGGTGCCCACCCGGTTGATCGAGAACGACGGACGGCGCGAGTCGTCGTCGGTGCGGCTCACCGAGATGCGGTCCGACATGGACGCGATCTCGTCGAGGAGGTCGTTCAGCTCGCGGGACTTGGGGCCGTCATCGAGCGACATCTCGAGCGCGACGTCGAGAGAGATCTTCTGGAGGTGGGTCTTCAGCTGGGTGGCGAGCGCGGGATCGAGCACGGGGACCTCCGGGGCGCGAGCAGTGAACGGGGATGCCGCTCGTGGCGTGCAGCCGTCCACCGTGAGGCGGACGGCCGCACACCAGAGCGCGGTGTGTCGGAACGGGGACCCGGGTCAGATCTTGCCGACGAGGTCGAGCGACGGAGCGAGGGTGTCGTCACCCTCTTCCCACTTGGCGGGGCAGACCTCGCCCGGGTGCGAGCGCACGTACTGAGCGGCCCGAACCTTGCGCAGGAGCTCCGCCGCGTTGCGCCCGATGCCCTCGGCAGTGGTCTCGGTGAACTGGATCACGCCGTCGGGGTCGACGAGGAACGTGCCGCGGTCCGCGAGGCCCTGGCCCTCACGGAGCACCTCGAAGTTGCGGCTGATCTCGAGGGTCGGATCGCCGAGCATCGGGTACTGGATCTTGCCGATCGTGTCGGAGGTGTCGTGCCACGCCTTGTGGCTGAAGTGGGTATCGGTCGACACCGAGTACACCTCGACGCCGAGGTCCTGGAAGTCGGCGTAGAGGTCGGCCAGGTCGCCCAGCTCGGTCGGGCACACGAAGGTGAAGTCGGCGGGGTAGAAGAAGAAGACGGACCACTTGCCCTTGGTGTCGGCGTCGCTCACATCGACGAACTGACCGTTGTGGAAGGCGGTCGTGCTGAAGGGCTTGATCTCGGTATTGACGAGAGACATCGGTTGGAGAACCTCACAGTCGGAGTTGATAGATAACGACGATTACTCTAGCGGCGGCCATAGATACTGCCAATAGATCCTGTCGATGACCGCGATCACGTCTGTCGATCGACGATGGCGCACGCAACGGATGCCTCGTCGGGGATCGATGAAAAGGCCGGCGCCGTGGCGCAGCGCGGATATGCGTCGGGCCGACGCTGCTCGGCGCGGCGCGCTCAGCCCACGGCGCGGCCGAGGAGCTCCGCGAGGTGGCGGAGCTGGGCGGGGGTGAGCCGCGCGAGGAGCTCGGCGTCGCCGAACAGCTGCCGCTCGAAGGTCTTGATCCGGCGGCGCCCGCGTGACGTGAGCACGATGCGCTTCACCCGCCGGTCGTGCGCGTCGCCCTGGCGCTCGACGTAATTGAGCGCCTCCAGTCGGTCGACCAGCGCGGTGATGTGCGACGCGTCATAGCCGAGCTCCTCCGCCAGCTCGCCCATCCGCATCGGACCGTGGAGCAGCACGTGGAGGAGCTGGAGGTCGGCCAGCCTCAGCTCGGTGCCTTCGGCGAGCGTTCGAGTCCGACGCCGGAGCCGCTCGCCGAGATCGGTGAGGAGCTCCCCCACCCTCCTTTCGAGATCGGCGCGCGACTGGGTCGACGGCGGCGAGGGCGACGTTCCTACGGTGCTGAACAGGTCCGATGCGTGACTCATGTCACCAACTCCTGGACTTCTCCGTTGGTTGAGTGATCCAACCATCGGTCTACTCTAGTGGTTCACGTCTCGCCCCTTGGAGCCCCGCGATGATCCCCCGACTCGCCTCGTTCTGCACGCGCCGCCGATGGCTCGTGGTCGTCCTGTGGATCGCCGCGTTCATCGGCATCTCGTTCGCCTCCGGAGCCGCCGGCGACGGCTACTCCCAGGAGTTCGAGCTCAACGGCGCCGACTCCCAGACTGCGCAAGACCTGATCAAGGATCGCTTCCCCGGCCGGACCGGCGACACCGGCGAGATCGTGTTCAAGGCCGAGGCCGGGATCGACGACGCCGCGGCCCAGTCGACCCTGACCGAACTGTTCGCAGCCGCCGCGCTGGTCGACGACGTGGCCGAGGTGCGGTCGCCGTTCGCCGAGGGGGGCGAACGACAGATCGCTCGCGGCGGGCAGATCGGCTTCGCCGAGATCCAGTTCGAGAGCGAGTTCCAGGGCATCCCCGAATCCTCGATCGAGGAGCTCCGCTCCCTTGCCGAGGATGCCAACGAGGACGGCTTGCAGGTCGAGCTCGGCGGTCAGGTCTTCCAGAGCCCACCCGAGCTCGGCAGTGCCGAGCTGATCGGGTTGGCGGCCGCCGCCATCATTCTGCTGCTCGCGTTCGGCTCGGTCCTCGCGATGGCGGTCCCGATCGTCACCGCGCTCGTGGGGGTCGGGGTCGGGCTCTCCGCCGTGGGGCTGCTCGCCCATGTGGTGTCGGTCCCGGAGTTCTCCACCCAGCTCGGCGCCATGATCGGCATCGGCGTCGGCATCGACTACGCCCTCTTCATCGTGACCCGCTACCGCGATGGGTTGCGCAATGGGCTCGATCCGACGACCGCCAGCGTGAACGCGCTCAACACGAGTGGCCGGGCGGTGATCTTCGCCGGCACCACCGTCGTGATCTCTCTCCTCGGGATGTTGCTGATCGACCTGGAGTTCGTGCAGGGCATCGGCATGTCCGCGGCGCTCGTGGTGGTCATCACCATGCTGGCCTCGATCACGCTGCTTCCCGCGATCCTCGGCTTCGCCGGCCACAAGATCGACTTCCTCTCACTCCCCTGGGCCAAGAAGGTCCAGCCCGCCGACCACGTCACGATCTGGGACCGATGGAGCAGCGTCGTTCAGCGCCGTCCCTTGCCGATCGCGCTGGCCGGGCTAGTCGTGCTCGTGCTCCTCGCGGTGCCGATGTTCTCGCTCCGCCTCGGCTCCTCCGACGAGGGCAACATGCCGACGACCCAGACCATCCGGCGGGGCTATGACCTGAAGGCAGAGGGCTTCGGCCCGGGCGGCAGCGCCACGCTGGTGCTCGTCACCGAACTGCCCGACGGCTCGACGGCATCCGACCTCGAACCGGTCGTCGAGGCCGTCCGCGAGACCGACGGCGTCGCCTTCGTCTCGGACCCGATCCCCAACTCCGACGGTGACACCGCCCTGATCCAGGTGGTGCCGGCCAGCTCGCTCCAGGACGCGGAGACGACCGAGTTGCTCACGCGCCTGCGCGAGGACGTCCTGCCGGCGGCAACCGCGGGCACCGGTCTCGCGGTCCATGTCGGCGGCGTCACCGCGCTCTTCGAGGACCTCGCCACCCAGCTCGCCGACCAATTGCCGATCTTCATCGGCACCGTGCTGGTGCTGAGCTTCCTCCTCCTGATGGTGGTGTTCCGCTCGGTGGTCGTGCCGCTCAAGGCGGTCGTCATGAACCTGCTGTCGATCGGCGCCGCCTACGGCGTCATCGTCGCGGTGTTCCAGTGGGGCTGGGGCAAGGACCTCGTCGGCATCGGCAAGACCGGGCCGGTCGAGGCGTTCCTGCCCATCATGATGTTCGCGATCCTCTTCGGCCTGAGCATGGACTACGAGGTCTTCCTGCTTTCGCGAATCAAGGAGGAGTACGACCGCTCCGGCGACAACTCCAAGGCTGTCGCCGACGGCCTGCGCCACACCGCCCGCGTGATCACCGCAGCAGCCCTCATCATGGTGTGCGTCTTCGGCAGCTTCATGTTCGGCGACGAGCGCGCCGTCAAGATGTTCGGGATGGGCCTCGCGGTCGCGGTGCTCATCGACGCCACGATCGTCCGCGTGATCCTCGTGCCCGCCACGATGGAGCTGCTGGGCAAGGCCAACTGGTGGATGCCGAAGTGGCTCCGGTGGTTGCCCGAGGTCCACGTCGACGGCAACGACGTCACGGTCGAGGCGGAGCTCGCCGAGATCGTCGCCGCCGACAGCGGCGACCCCGACGACGATCATCAGTCGGATCGCGACCCGGTCGGCGTCAGCTGATCGGCGGCGCATCGCCACGCGATGAGACCGGCGACGCGGACTCAGTCGTCGAGCCGTTCCTCGAGGCGGATCGTCACCGCGTCGCCGGCATCCTTGGCGATCGCCTTCCGCACGTCGGCCTTGATCGGGAGCTTGTGAGTGCCGTCGCCGAGTGCCATGAACGAACTCTGGAACGGGTGGCCGTCGACGGTGCCGCGCACCTTCACCAGGCCCCGGGTGCCGAAGTACTCGGCGGACCCCGGCATCACCACGTAGCTCCATCCGCCCTTCGCGGGACTCTTCTGGATGGTTGCGGTGAACTCGGTGTCCAACTCGCTCACGTCGACCCCCGGATCCCCAAGCTCGGGGTGGACGTTACCGCGACGCGTTCGGGCGCCGACGGCCACGTCACAGCGACCGGATGACCCGCGCGGGGCTCCCCACCGCGACCACTCCGGCGGGGAGGTCCGCCGTGACGACCGCACCCGCGCCGACGACGGTGTCGTCGCCGATCGTCGCGCCGCCGAGCACGATGGCACCGCCGCCGAGCCAGACGTTCGAGCCGATCGCGATCGGATCGGCGGACTCCCACCGGGCACGCCTCGTCGCCGGATCGAGGGGGTGGGTCGGGGTCAGGAGTTGCACGTTCGGGCCGATCTGCACGTCGTCGCCGATCGTGATCGGCGCCACGTCCAGGGCGACGAGGCCGAAGTTGGCGAACGTTCGCGCACCGACGTGGAGATGCGCGCCGTAGTCGCAGTAGAAGGGGGGACGGATCTCGCTGTCCGGACCGAACGATCCGAGCAGCTCCTCGAGGATCCGCCGACGCTCGTCGGTCGCCGCCGCCTCGGTCCGATTGAACCGGTCCTGCAGCTCGCGAGCCCGCAGTGAGTCAGCGGCCAGCTCTGGGTCATCGGCCAGATAGAGCTCCCCCGCGAGCATCCGCTCCTTCTGCGATCGGGGCTCAGTCACCGGGCCGGGTGAAGTCGCGGTCGGGATGCGCAGGCGGCATCGCCGCGGGCGTCACCTTCGCGAGCGCGCCGCTCTCACGCATGTCCTCGAGGACATGGACCATGTTGAGGATGTCCTCCTCGTAGCGGAACTTCCCACCGCCGGCGTAGATCAGCGTCGACACGCCGGACTGCTGGTACGGCCTGCCGTCGTCACGGCGCCCACCGAGCACCTGTCGCCACTTGATGACCACGTCGTCGCCCTCGATCGCGGTGAA